>NZ_JBFUMD010000051.1:0-12355 GCF_054049555.1 Nocardioides sp. P5_C9_2 | reverse complement strand
GCGTTGCTCGCCGGTTGCGCCGGGCGGGGGCCGATGGCGTCCGATCCGGTGAAGAGGCAATGGGAGTCGCGCGCATCCTTGCCCAGTTGTGGCTCACTGCGTCTGCATCAGGGCGAAGCAGTTGAGGTCGACGGCAAGACGGAACTCGCGTGTCTACAACGCGCGCTCGACTCCGGACGGGGTGCAGAACTAACGATCCGCTATCCCACGACCGAGGTGTACACCGACTCCACACAGGATGCTTTCAGCGACCGCAAGTGGGGCTTCGCTTCCTGCGACCAGCCCGAGATGTCGCTGGACGCCAACTGTTGAGTATGCGCATCTGCCGCGACCAGAGCGTCCGCTCATCCCGAAGAACGGACGCCGGTTCGCAGTCTCGGGTAGACACGGCGACATGGATCTCCGCTTCCTCGTCCCGCTTCTGCAAGACGGTGCGACACCACTCATCCGAACTGAGTTCTCCGATGACGTCGCTTGGGCTCGTGTCATTGCGGCCGTCACCGGGCGTGTCATCGTCAGCGAGCCCGATCCCGAGATACCCGGCGACGATGGGGGTTACACCCCTCACATCCGACCGATAGACGACCCCGCCTTCACCGATTCCGCCGCAGCGGCATTCGCAGAGGCGTGGCGTCCCCACCGCGACGAAGCCCTGGGGTACGTACTGCTCGCCGACGCCCAGACGATGCGCGCCGCCGCGGGTGAGGAGCTGACCGTCGTCTACGTCGACCTCTATGCAGCGGACGACGATGCGGAGCTCGGATGGGTCTATGGCAACTCGTTCCGCTGCGTCGCCGGCGAGGTCGCCAGCATTGAGGTCAACCTCGGCATCGCGAACATGGACTTCTCAGACTTCGCCGACCACGCCGAGGAACATGCCGGGGTCTTCCGAGGCTTTGACGCTTGACGATCGCGGGACGCCGTCGACGCGCGCATCTGCCGCGATGAGTCGATGGTCGGCGGGGAGGCGGGGTCTACTTCCCAGCACTTCTTCCACCGTGCGGTGGAACCCGTCTCTCCCTCTTGTCTGCCGGGATGGCCGGGGCTAACCCTACGGACTTCGGACGTCCGGATCTACCGCGACCAGCTCGCACGCGTCGCCGCAGATGCGGTCGTCTGTATGGCGCCGACAGGCGACGGTTCGACGCGGCTCCGCATCCGAACCCGGTGGTCAGTGGCTCAGACGACGTCGAGGTGGCAGGACCCGCGGGGCCGCTGCGCGCGGGTTGCGCCTTTGGGCTGGCACTGTTCCCGTCAGGACCCGGAGGGTCTGGGATGGGCTTCGGCCTCGCATTGCGTCTTGTACGTCAGAGCGCCTGGGCATGGTCTGCTTCACCCGCTCAGGGATGACTCTGCCGCGCGGCAGCCCCTGCAGCGACGTGACATCACCCGGACCGGACGAGGTCAGCGCCCGATCCCGACGCCATGCTGGAGGCATCGCCAGGAGCCGAGGACCCCTGTGGTCAACAGCGAGCAGCACGAGAAGTAGTAGACGGAGCGACACTTGAGCAACAACGCGCCCGCGCTGACGGCCAGCCTCTGGCGGACCCGGCGGGCCGCCGCGATGGCAGGGATCGTGTTTGGGGTCCTGCTGCTGACGGCCATGACGCTGCTGCGCCTGGCGCTGTCCGATGCCAACTTCGAAGCCTTGCAGTCCGACAGCGATCGTCGCCAGCTGATCCGGGTCAGCCTTCACCTGATCCCTTTCGCCGGTATTGCATTCCTTTGGTTCATTGGTGTCATCAGGGAACAGCTCGGCGCCGTGGAGGATCGACTCTTCGCCACCGTGTTCCTAGGAAGCGGGCTGCTCTTCCTGGCCCTGATGTTCGTTGCGGCTGTCACCTCACTGAGCATCATGAACATGCTCGACAGTCCGAACGCCAGCCCGGAGGTCTGGGCCTACGGCCGCGACACCTCACAGGCACTCATCACGGTATACGCCATGCGGATGGCCGCAGTCTTCACTCTCTCGGTCAGCACGGCCGGCCTCCGAGCTTCGGCCCTGCCTCGCTGGGTCTGCTACCTCGGCTACCTGGTAGCGCTGGCACTACTGCTGGGCTCAGCCAGCCAGAGATGGCTACAGCTGCTGTTCCCCGCTTGGGTGTTGTTGGTCAGCGCCGCGATCCTGTTGACCTCTCCGGCGCACCGTGGGCGTACTAGTTTCCCCGACGAGGACGGGTGACCAACCTTCAACCCAGAGAGGCAGTCGCTCGGGGGCCTACAGGAAGTTTGGGACTCGCCGCGATCACGCCCGAAAGAGCACACCCTGGTCGGACACGACCGGGACGATCAGGTCGTAGGCACAGCGTGGGCTGGCTGCAACCGCGCCGTCACTGAGCAGGAGGCGTCTACCTCGGTGGAGCCGTCCGCCCGGATCGCCGCGGCGAGGGCATCGGTCGTTCCGTCTTGCGGTGGGAGATCGCACATGCCCTCGCATGGGATCGCGCCACTCGTGAGGACGGCTACGGACCGCTCACCATCCGCCTGTACGCACCATCCGACCAAGCCGATGTCCGAGACCTGGCCGAACGGCACGGCCTCGCGGTCGAGCGCTACTTCTTCGAGATGTCCCGTCAACTCCATGCGTCGCTTTGCCATCTCGGGCATGCAGGTCGCGACGCTCGGCGTGGACGCTTCGAATCCCTCCGGTGCGTTGCGACTGCATGAAAGCCTCGGCTACGAGCAGGCATCCAGCACCTGCGCGTATGGGCTCGTGGGACCGCCGCAGCACTCCACCTGACCCAGGTCCGCAGCGCCGCTTGATGTGCTCGACCTGCCTGACCGGCGGCTCAGGTGGGCTTGCGCGCAATCCGGTAGTGCAACGTGAGGAACGGGAAGCCGAAGACCCAGAACCGGTGCTCGGCGCGCAGTGCGCCGTTGTCGACGTACACGTCGAGCTGCTCCTCGAAGCCGGGCACGGCCAGTGCCGTCAGCTCGTCCGCCGCCGTGTCGATGTAGGTGAGGTAGTGCCCGGCCTGGCCGTCATGCACCCGGCTCGTCAGGGTCAGGCCCCGGTCGGGTCGTGACCGCGGCGCCAGCGTGGCGGTGAAGCTGCCCTCGGGGACGGGGAACCCGACGCTGACGTAGCCGGTGTCGCCGTACGTGTAGGTGGTGTAGATCCCGAGCATGATCGGTTCGTCGTCGTCGGCGAACGACCGGACCCAGCCGCGCACGGACGTCACGCCGTCGACGCCCGAGACGGTGTCGATCCGGCTGCGGATGCCTCGTTGGGCCTCGCGCTGGTTCATCGGGATGTTGGCCTGCCCGAGCGGGCGCGCGACGAGCGTGCGGTAGAGCAGGTAGCCGGGACGCACCCAGAGCCGCCACTCCGGCTCGATGTCGAGGGCGAACCGGGTGGTGTGCTCGTAGAACTCCCGTACCAGCGGGTCGACCTGCCCCGGGTCCAGGTCCGGGCCGGCCAGGGCGTCGAGGGAGGCCACGATTCCCGTGTCCGGGGCGTCGGCGGTGTACTGCGCGCCCAGCTCCTCGGCCAGGTCTCGGACGTAGGCGGTCCCCACGTACCTGGACCGTGCGGGCCGGGGCACCACGAACGGCAGGTCCGCGGCCGGGACGCGCTCGGCGAGCAGGCTGAGCTGGGCATCGCGGAAGACCAGGGCGGACAGGCTGCGATAAGCGAGCACGGTGCTGCTGGCGACCACGGCCGCCGGGGACGACCGGCGTCCGAGAACCTCCCCGACGACGACACCGACGAGGGGACCCATCGCCACCTTCTGCGGTCGCAGCCCCATCGCACCGACCGCGGCGCCCGTGGCCGTACCGACCGTTCGAGGCCCTGCGCCGGCCACCTGCTCCGCGAGCCAGCCCACCGGTGCGGCCAGCGCCGCGCTCACCGCGATCCGTTGACCCAAGGCCGGGATATCGCCCTCCCGCTGACGGGCGCGGGCCACCGCCTCCGACGCACCGAGGCCGATGGCCCCGACGAGCGCGGCACCGGCCGCGGACCGGATGCCGTGGTGCGCGGCCAACGATGCTCCCGCGATCCCTCCGATCGAGGCGGCGAAGCCGACGGGCGACATGGTGGCCACGTTCGCGACCCTAGTCCGATCCTGCACGGAGCCGAGTCCAGATCATCGCGAGCGATCGTCGCTGGGCGCTCGCGACAGCTCCGCCCGCCACCAGGCACCGCTCTCGATCCGCTCCAGCCGGCGCAGGGCGAGGTCCCCGTGCGCGAATCCCTCGACCTCCGCGCGGGTCAGCGGCCACGGCGGACCCTGCACCTCCGAACCGTCCTCGCGAACGGTCGCCAGGACGAGCAGGGTCCCTGCCGGAGCGACCAGCGCGCCGATGCCCTGCGCTGCGAGCGCGTGCTGGGCAGGCGGCATGGACTGAACGGTGAGGCTCTCGACCACCAGGTCGAACCTGCCCACCCACTCACGAGGAAGGTCGAGGACATCGGCGACCAGGTAGGTCACCCTGGTGCCTGGATGCTTCTGCCGCGCGCCGGCGATGGCCGTCGGTGCGAAGTCGAAAGCCGTGGTCCCGAACCCCAGGAGGTCAAGGAGCTCGGCGTCGGCCCCGTAGCCACAACCGACCACCAGGGCTTTGCGGCCGTGCCCTGCCAGGCCGTGCGCCTCGACCCACTCCACGAGCTGCGGACGGGCGGCGCCATGGTCCCAGGGCGGACGTGCGCCGCCGGCCTCGGCGCCGGCATAGATCGCCTCGAACATCTCCGAGGGCTCACCTGTCACGTCTCGAGGTTACGACCACCGCCGCGAGCCCGCCCGGTACGACATGCTGCTGCGTCCCCCGGGCACGGGCACCTTCCTCGCCCACATCGACTGGACCCACTGGGTCACGCGAAAGCTTCTCGCCACCCGTACGGTGCCGTTCGTCGTCGGCTGACCTGCCGCACAGGTGCATCACGCCTTCGTGCAGGTCACAGCTGGGCGGCGGTCGCGGCGATGGCGGCCGACAGTGGTACGTGCTCTCGAGCATCCCGGGCGGCACACTTGAGCAGGCGGGCGGCCACCGTGCCGTGACGCTGCCTCAGCGCCACCTGGGCCGCCCGCCATCGGCAGTACGCCGCGTCATGAGGTCGAGTGAGGTCGTCCCACTTCGTGGCTGCGGCAACCCAGTCGTCGACGGTCTGGTCGCCTCTCAGCCTCGCGATCTCGGCGTGCCAGGTCCGGCTCCAGGCGTGACCGTCGACGGCCGGATGTTCTCCGCCGAATGGATCTGTCGAGCAGGAAGCGAGGAGCGATGTGAGGACTGGCGTCGCGCGTACGTCGCCACGGTCGGCCGCGACGCGCGCTGCCCGCGCCAGCGCGGGTCCGGTGTCGCGGGCCGCCTCGGTGGGCGCCGCCTCGCGGATGACGCCGACCAGCCTGCGAAACGTGTCGCCCGCGTCGCCTGTCCACAGGTCCACCTCCGCCAGGCTGTCCGCGGCCTCGATGCGGTCCTCGACACCCCACCACGGATCCTGCTCCAGGGCAGCCGAGAGCGCCGACGCGTCCACCCGGTGGCCGCGCAGGGTCTCGAGCACCACACGTTCCAAGGACAGGAGGCTCCCCGAGCCGCTGCTCGTCGGTGCCTGCTCGAGGAAGGCCCATGCCCGTTCCACCTGGCCGGCGCGACGCATGGCCAGGGCCACGTTGTAGCGGAGCACCGTCACCGCGTAGGTGTCCAGGCCCCAGGCGTCCGCGGCCTCGAGCCCACTCCGAGCCGCGCGCACGACGTCCTCCACGTCACCGGCAGTCAGCAGCAGGATGTCGGTGATGCTGCCTGCGAGAAAGACGTCGCCCCGCGGGTCCGGCCCCGGTACGACCAGCTCGGCTGCCACCCGGGCACCACGCAACGCGGCGTCGCGCGCTCCGTCCTTTGCGTCGGTCCATGCTTTCTGGATCACCATCCGCCGGTACGACGACGGGTCATCCAGTGCCGCGGCCACCTCGACGCCTCGCTCCGCCGCCGTCGCCGACTCGGCGTACCGTCCCACCCTGCGCAGCGCGTGGGTCCACACGAACAGCGCACGGACGTGACCCTCACAAGGCGGCACCGCGACGTAGACCGCCAGTGCTCGGTCTACGAGAGCCAGCCCTCGCTCGGGATCATCGGTCTCGGTGAAAAAGCCTCCGGCTCGTTGCCACACCTCGGCTGCCTCGGGGGGAGGCAGGCTGGGCGCCAGGGACAAGGCGTCCTCGACCAGTGCCCTCGCGCGTTCCAGGTCGACGCCGCCGATGAGGTCCAGGGCCGCCACGACGGCCTCGTACCGACGAACGGGCGGGTCACCGACCGTCTCGATGTCCTTCGGCCACAGCTCGAGCGCGCGCACCCACTGGTCCACCTCGTGCCGCAACGCGAACCGCTCGTGGGCGCTGACAGCCGCCCGCAGACGCCATCGGAGCTCCTGCTCCGCGTCCCCGGCCGCCGCCCAGTGTCCCGCCACCTCCGCCGGCACCGGGGTCGTCGAGAGGCTGAGGGCCTGCGCGATGTGTCGGTGCTGTGCCTGGGCCTCGCCCGGCACCAAGCGACGTCGGATCGCTTCGGCCAGGAGGGGGTGTCGCAGCATCACCGTCGAGTCGGTCGTGTCGGCCAGGAGATGGCGTCCGGCGAGTGTGTGCAGTACCTCGGTCACCTCATCGGCGCTCAGTCCGGACGCCGCAGCCACGATGTCGCTGGTCAGGGGACGCTCCGCCACACCGAGGGCGCGCGCCAATCTCCACGTATTTCCCGCGAGCTCGCCCAGGCGGGCGTCCAGGAGATCGCCCAGCAGAGCCGGCCCGGCGCCGACGGAGACATCGTCCTGCGCGGCCAGCTGCTCGGTGAACAGGGGCAGGCCCAGCGAACGGGCGTAGATGGCGTCCGTCTCGCTCGGCGATGGCCGGCGCCCCATGAGCATGGCGAGCTGTTCACCGGTCTCGTCCTGGTCGAGGGGCGCCAGCATCACTGTGGTCACGGGAACCAAGCGCCGGATGCGGTTGAACCACTCGACGGTGGGGCCAACCGTGTCCGGGTCGTCCAGGCGCCACGTTCCCACCAGACGGACCGGTCCGCGCGCCACGAGGTGCTCCACCAGGTCGAGGGTCGCGGTGTCGGACCAATGGAGGTCCTCGACCGCTATGGCCAAGGGTCGTCGCTGGGCGAGCGCCGAGAGCACTGATCTCAGCGCGACGGCGAGGTGCGCCATGGATTTCTCGGTGCGTCCCTCGTCCATGAGCGGTGCCAGCTCCGGCAGAAGTCCTGCCAGGGTCCCGCGCACCCAGGCCGAGCAGTCGGCCACGGCGTCCTCCAACCACCTGCCCCCGTCGRACTCATGCACCTCGCGCAGTGCGTCCGCAACAGGCATGAGTGGTACGGACGTCGAGAGTGGGAGGCAGGCGCCCAGGGCGACGAAGGTGTCGGTTCCCGAGCGTGCCGCTGCCAACAGCCGGGTCTTGCCCATGCCGGCTTCGCCCGTGACCAGGAGGAGTCCGGTGCCGGCCTCGAGGTGGCGGCGTACGACGCCGAGCTCGTGGGTGCGTCCGGCCATGAAGGTCGCGGGCAGGGGTGTGCTCGCGGTCCGGGTGGTGGTGGCGAGCCAGAGCCGGTGGAAGCGTCCGGTGTCGCCGTCCATGACCTCGACCAGCAGCTCGAGCGTGCCCCAGGTGGGGACGGCTGAGGTCGAGAAGGTCTTGGAGACTGTGGTGTGAGAGATGCCGGCCGCACGCGCCAAGGTGCGCAGGGAGGGCCAGCCTGCGCGGTGGTGCAAGTCGTGGAGCGCTTCGACCAGGTCGCGGTGCGGACCGGGGGGCAGGTCGGGAACAGGCAGGGCAGCCACTCGACACCTCCCGTCGTCGTGGAGCCGAGACTGCGTGGACCCCCCGCTCCGCCGGTGGTGCCTCCAGTGTGGCGACTTTCCACGCGCGCGCCTAGGGACCATCAGCCGCTTGAGGACCGCGTCACCGCCGCCTGTCGGCGGGCGTCGACAACAGCGACCCCCGATGGCTCGCAACGATTGACGCGTGTGCCTCGCCGAACGTGCCTTGGCCGACCTCGCGTCCCCCCATGCGCGTGTAGAACGCGGGGGCCGGGATTCGCTGACAGGACCTCGAGCCGGACGGTGGAGAATGCGAGCTGGCTGAGCTCGAGCACGGCGGCACGCAGCAGGGCGGCTCCGACTCCCCGGCGGCGGCAGGTCGGATCGACGTACAGGCCACGCACCTCGGCAGTCAGTGCCGCATCATCGTCGTCCGCAGGTCGCCCGTAGACGAGGACACGCGCCCATCCCTGCGCGGACACGTCCGGAGTCCAGTCGGCCACCCGCCTGCGCCAGGCCTCATCCGGCATCTGGCCCTCGTGCGCCGACAGCCAGGACGTCACCATCACGCGGCCCAGCGGTGCCCGTCTCCGAGCACCGGCGGCCTCGTCGAGACCTTCATCGGTCCAGGTGTGGTGCAGCACGACCCCTTCCACGGCGCGAATGGTTCCGGCAGTCGCGCGCACGCCGAGAGGTGACAGGTTCATACGCAGATTCTGCCCACAGAGGGGGCGCAATCGCCGCGCGCGACAATAGGGCATGGTCCACGGCTCTCAGGGCACGGTCGCGTTTCGGCTCTGGCCGCCGATCGCGATCGGCGGACCCCTGCTTGTCGGATGGCTGGCCACGCTGATCCGGAGTGACCCGGTAGACCTCGGCGGGTGGCGGGTACCGGTCGGCCTGGCCCTGCTGTTGTTGTTCCTCGGGTGGAACGGCTGGTCGCTCTGGCTGTTCGGCCGACACGAGACCGGGCTGCTCCCAGGGCAGGCGACACATGCGTTGATCGAGGAAGGTCCGTACCGCCTCTCCCGAAACCCGTTGTACGTCGGCCTTCTCGCGCTCTACCTCGCGCTGGCGTTGCTGGCACCGACGTTCTGGGGCTTGGTGCTGTTGCCGGTCGCGGTGCTGCTCGTGCGCTGGGGCGCGATCCGCCCCGAGGAACGGTTCCTGCACGAGCGGTTCGGGGGACCGTACGACGACTACACGCGGCGGGTGCGGCGCTGGCTGTGACCGGGGGTCATCTCGACCCGCGCAACGTGGGCGGTCTGCGCCGGTCCGATACGCCGACGGTGGCAGTCTGTCCATAGCCCAGATGGGGTCTGCCCACGGGCCGCTCGCGGACGTAACTTCGTCAGTACAGGGGACCTGAGCGATCTGGGGGGCGCCAGGTTTGATCGGACCGCCCGCCGCGACCGACCCGAGACGGCCGTCGGCGGGCGGCCCGTTCTCATCAAGGACTTCCATCGTTTCCGGCCCGCGGTCCCACGATGAGCCAGTCCCCGTGCTTCTGTCCTGCCCCGGCTCGAGGCACATCTCGCCCACCAGGCGAAGACAACCGCTGCTCCCGTCTGCAGCGCGGCCCGGGAGGCCTTGATCAACTGCAGACAGGTGTAGGCCTCGACGGCGTACAGCTGCCAACCTCGTGGACCCTCGACTGCTCCGTCCACGGCGTTGAACACGTCCTCCGACTCGGGATCGGCTGCCTGGTCGATCCCGATCGCAAGCGCAAGCTGATGACACTCGGCGAGCAGCCGCGGTGCGGATCCGACGAATCCGCCAGCGACTGTGAGGTCCTGAAGGACGGGAGCAAAGTCGACAGGAGCGTAGAAACCCTCGGCGTCAGAGTGGTGGATGAGGTGGTCGAAGGCGGGGGGGTCGGACTGCCGTGATGCTGGGTCTTCTGGCGGCCGAGGCGTTTGCGGGAGACCACACCGAGTGCAGGTCCAGCCGCGTACACCTTGGCAAGCGTGGGGTCATCCGCGGCGCTTTCATCCGATCCCAACGGATCGGGCAGCCGGCCGTCCTCGTCGTCATCGACGAGGTCCTCGGCGAACCCGACCACAACATTGAGTCCCATGAAGGAAACGTAGCGGCACGTGCCACTATGATCGCGTCTCATCGAGGGGGAAGACATGCAGTTGAAGCACGCCGCCGTGAGGGCAGTCATTGCCACCGCACTGGTCGCGACAGCCGGTCCCGCCCACGCTGAGAGCGACAGCCGTTCGGGCGACACGGTGAAGCCGGTCATGAAGTACGCCGAGGTCGCCGTCCGTGCGTGCCGGGGGCGAAGCGGTGGCTTCTCGACGGCGACGTTCACTGCGGTCAACCGCGGTGAGAGCAGGGCGTTCGCCAAGGCATGGGCGGACAACGGGTATCACGCGGAGATCGGCAGCCGGCGACTCAACGAGGGCGAGTGGGCAGAGCTGGGCGAGTTCGGGACGACGGGGTCGACGGTCGAAGTCGAGTTCCATCTCGTCATCCGAGTGAACGGTCAGACACGCACCAGCGTGTTCTTCGGCAGGGACTTGCCGAAGTGCTGACAGTCTGACTCCTCACTGCTACTCGCCCGATAGCTGGCGAGGTCGTCGTCGGCCCGAGAGCGTGTGACTCGCTGACATGTACTTTCTCCGGCAGGCTACGAGGGGTCGTCCGGCGACCGGCGGCGCCGCGGGAGCTCGGCTCGAAGTCCACGCTCCAGCTGCCACAGCCCGGCGACGGCAGCTGCTACCGCGACAAAAGGCGCTGCGCGGTCGACATCCCAGGACACCGAGCCGAGCAGGTAGGCGACGTACAGCAGCACGAGGCCGGTCAGGATCGAGTACCAACCAGCGCTCAGCCTGCCGAACGCCATCAGGCGGGAAGTGGTGGTGCGCGCGAACCCCATGAACCTGAGGCTAGTGGCTCAGGGCGTGGTGTGGCCGAACCACTGCTCAGCCCCGAACTCGGTGAATCGCTGGGACTCCGCGAAGCCCAGTCGTTCGGCCAGCCTCACCGAGGGCACGTTGGCCACCTGGGTGCAGAGCACGACGGGCTCGCCAGGCAGGACGCGCCCAACCCACTCCAGGACACACCGCACGGACTCCGTGGCGTACCCGTTCCCCCAGGCTCGTGGCAGGAACGTGTAGCTGATCTCCAGCTCGGACCCCGCCGGCGCCAGGTGGCCCGGCCGCGATGCCGGTCGTCGGTCGACCATGACCGTCCCGAGGAAGCACCCGTCCTTCTCCACCGTGAAACGGCCGGGACGAGCGCTGGAGGTCGAGGACACCTGGGACGCGGCGAGCTCCTCATCGACAGGCCCGCCAAGGAATCGTCGGACGTCCGCCGAGGACAGCAGGTCGATGAGGCCTGCCCGGTCCCGAGCCTCGGTCGGTCGAATYGTCAGGTGGGCCGACTGCATCGGACGTGCCGGCCATGCGACATCGAGAGGGTCGAGCACGGTCTGACCCTACGACCGGATCGACCCGCGCCGATGAAGCATGTAACGCGATCAGCCCTGCGACCACCATCGGGCAAGGAGACCGTCGAGGGCGTCGCTGCCATCGGCCGCGACCCGGATGCCTTCGACGGTCAGGCGGACGACCCGTCCTCCTCGCACCGATACGGCGCATGAGACGGTCGTCCATCGAGCCCGCCAGGTGCTCGCTCTCCAGCAGCGCCATGAGGCCGATGAGCACGGCGACGTCCTGGGAGGACGGGGGGTGGGGGACGGGTTCACTACCGGCAGATCCATTGACGACTGCACCGTCATCGACGTGCTTGGTCGGTTCGGGGATCTCGATGAGCCGCAGCAGGGTGCCGTCCGGATCTATGAGGGCACCGATGCGAAGCCCCGACTCCTCGAAGCGGGGTGGATGGAGTCGCGGGAACCCCGTGGTGGACTCCGGGAGCCCCGTGTCGAGACACGCGCGGTAGACGGCGTCGACGTCGTCGAGGCGCAGACAGCACCCGAAGGAGCTCTGGGCGGGGTCGAGGTCGGGGAAGGGGAAGAACTCGAGCACCACCTCGCCACGACTGAGGATCATCCAGCCCTCGTCGCGGTACACCTCCGCAAAGCCGAGGCGACCGTAGAAGGCGGACGTCGCGCCAAGGTCGCGCGAGGGGAGATGGGGGGTCGCGGCGTCGGCCATCCACCCACCCTGGGCGTACTTCTCGACTTCGGAACGGCACGACGGACAGTCTCCAGTGCCGGAAGTCGGGCTCAGTGAGGCTCAGCGGCCTGAGCAGTCCGGGAGTGCCCGCAGGTCGCCCCATCCCTTGCGCCTCGCGTAGGCAACCAGCACCACTGCAAGCACGATGAAGGGAGTCGCGAGGTTCAGCTCGCTGATCGCCGAGACCTGCCAGGTCGGGCCATCGACGAGTCCGCCGACGCGGGCGACGTCGTTCGACATGCCGTGCATCGCGACGGCGAGCAGTGTTGCCTGTCCGGCACGGGCCCAGAAGAACGTCATGACCACCGAGACGGCGACGATCTTGACCGTGAACGCGCCGAGGTAGGCGAGCGCTCCCCAGAGTCCGTAGTCGAGGAACGCGTCGAACTTCACCGGGTAGTGCCATGAGGCCCACGCCTGGCCGACGATCAACGAGGCCGCTACCGGGCCG
>NZ_JBFUMD010000050.1:0-12535 GCF_054049555.1 Nocardioides sp. P5_C9_2 | reverse complement strand
GTGCACGACCGCGATGCGCCCGCGGTCGACGCCGAGGTCGACCAGCTCGCCGCGGGTGGCGCGGGACACCGCGACGTACTGGCAGGACCGGTAGAGGCGCGGTGCGAGGCGGCGCTCGATCCACCAGCCGATGCGTCCGCTGAGGCCGGGGTAGACGACCGGCCACTGCTCGCGGTGCACGTGGTGCACGAGCACCACGACCGGCTTGCGGGTGGCCGTGCGGGTGAAGAACGGCAGCCCGTTCTGCACGTCCACCACGACGTCGACGCGCCCGAGCTCACGGCGCAGCAGGGCCGACACGCCCTCCTTGTAGACGCTCAGCTTGGTGCCGCGGCGCAGGAACCTGACGCCGTCCACCGTCTCGTCCGGAGGCGCGGCCGCGTGGGCCGCGCACAGGATGGTGACCCGGGCGCCGCGGGCCACCAGCCCGTGCGCCATCTTCTCCAGGTAGCGCTCGGCGCCCCCGCCCTCGGGGTTGTGGGTGTCGCGCCAGCTGAAGAACGCGATGTGGCGGCCGCTGAGGTCGTGGACGTCGGACATTGCGGCACACCGTACAGCTACTGCGGGGTAGCATCTGCGCGTGCCGAGCCAGACCCGTCCCACCGAGGTGCCCCCCACCTCCTCGGGTCGCCGACCCTGGCGGGCCGACCTGCGACGCTCGCTGCACCTGTTCACCGAGTTCCGCTACGAGCAGCCCGACCCGGCCAGGTTCTACACCGCGCTGGCCCAGGACTCGGYGGCGCAGGTGGCGCACTACGCCGACCTCGACGGTGCCGTGCTGCTCGACGTGGGCGGTGGGCCGGGCTACTTCCGTGACGCCTTCCGGGCGGCCGGCGCGACGTACCTCGCGCTCGACTCCGACGTCGGTGAGCTCGCCGGCGCGGGGGACATCGGTGCGGGCACCGTCATCGGCAGCGGCATGCAGCTGCCGTTCGCGGACGGCTCCGTCGACGTCTGCTACTCCTCCAACGTCCTCGAGCACGTGCCCGACCCGTGGCGGATGGCAGAGGAGATGGTGCGGGTGACCCGCCCCGGCGGGCTGGCCTTCATCAGCTACACGACCTGGTTCGGTCCGTGGGGCGGCCACGAGACGTCGCCGTGGCACTTCCTCGGCGGTCGTCGGGCCCGGCGTCGGTACGCCGCGACGCACGGTCACGAGCCCAAGAACAAGTACGGCGAGTCGCTCTTCGCCGTCACCGTCGCCGACGGCCTGCGCTGGGCCCGCACCCAGCAGCACGCCGAGGTCGTGCACCTCCTCCCGCGCTACAACCCCTGGTGGAGCCGATGGCTGCTCCGTGTGCCGGTGGTCCGAGAGGTGGTGACGTGGAACCTCGTGCTCGTGCTGCGGAAGAAGTGACCCAGGACGGCTCGCGGTTCCGGTGGCGGCTCCTCGCCGCCTGCATGCTGCTCGTCGGGTTGGCGCTCACCCAGTCGCCGGGACTGCTGGTGGCGGACACCAAGCTGGACCTGGCGATCGCGCCGCTGGACTTCCTGTCCCGCGCGGCCCACCTGTGGGACGCCGAGGGCGCCTTCGGCCAGCTGCAGAACCAGGCCTACGGCTACCWGTGGCCGATGGGACCGTTCTTCGCCGTGGGCTCCCTGCTCGACGTGCCCGGGTGGGTCGTCCAGCGGCTCTGGGTGGCCCTGGTCATGTGCGTCGCGTTCGTCGGCGCCGCGAGGGTGTCGCGCGCCCTGGGCGTGCGCTCGGACGTGGCCTGCATCCTCGCGGGGCTCGCCTTCGCGCTCTCGCCGCGGATGCTCACCGTGCTCGGCCCGAGCTCCATCGAGGTGTGGCCCAGCGCGATGACCCCGTGGGTGCTGCTGCCCCTCATCGTCGGGTCCCGGCGCGGTTCGGCCCGTCGGGCCGCCGCGCTGTCCGCGCTCGCGATCGCCATGGTCGGCGGCGTCAACGCGGCCGCGACCTCGGCTGTGCTGCCGCTGGGGGCGATCTGGCTGCTGACCCGGTCTCCCGGACCGCGCCGGCGCACGCTGATGGTCTGGTGGCCTCTCCTCACCCTCCTCGGCACGCTCTGGTGGCTGGTGCCGCTCTTCCTGCTGGGGGGCTACAGCCCGCCGTTCCTCGACTACATCGAGTCGGCCGCCAACACCACCTTCCCCACCACGCTCTTCGACGCGCTGCGGGGGACCTCCAACTGGGTCCCGTACGTCGACACCGCGTCGCGCGCCGGCAACGACCTCCTCCGCCAGGCCCACCTGGTCACCAACAGTGCAGTGGTGATGCTGCTGGGCCTGGTGGGTCTCACGCTGCGACGCAACCCCCACCGGGGCTTCCTCCTCACGGGCCTCGTGGTCGGACTGTTCCTCGTGACCATGGGCCACCTCGGGCAGGTCCAGGGCTGGTTCGCGCCGGAGCTCCAGGAGCTCCTGGACGGCCCCCTCGCGCCGCTCCGCAACGTGCACAAGTTCGACCCCGTGATCCGTCTGCCCATGGTCATCGGCATGGCCTTCGCGGTCGACGAGCTCGTCGCGCGACGGGCGCGGGCCGGGACGGAGAACACGGCCGGGGCGAGGTCCGAGCGGCTGAACATGCGGCTGCTCGTCGGCATCTGTGTCCTGGCCGTGTGTGGCGCCTCCCTGCCGGCGTTCATGGGGCGTATCTCGCCGGCCGGCGGATTCGCCGACGTGCCCGACTACTGGGTCGCCACCGCGGACTGGCTGGCGGGCGAGCAGGAGGAGGGCGTGGCCCTGCTCGTGCCGGGCTCGTCGTTCGGCACCTACGTCTGGGGAACCCCGAGGGACGAGCCGTTCCAGTCCCTCGCCGGCAAGCCGTGGGCCGTGCGCAACGCCGTCCCCCTGGCACCGGCGGGAAACATCCGCATGCTCGACGCGGTCGAGGCACGGCTGGCGCAGGGGCGCGGAGGGACCGGTCTGGCGCAGCTGCTGGTGCGCTCCGGGGTCAGCCATGTCGTCGTGCGCAACGACCTCACCCGGTCCGCGGACATCCCGGACCCCGTGCTCGTGCACCAGGCGCTGGAGGCCTCGCCCGGGCTCGAGCGGGTCAGGACCTTCGGACCCGACATCGGGGGTGCTCCCAGGATCGAGGGTGACCTGGGCAAGGCGATGGTCAACGGGGGATGGCAGGACGAGTACCCGGCCATCGAGGTGTACGCCGTGCAGGACGACACGTCGCGAGCCTCGACGACCGACCGGCCGACCGTCGTCGTCGGTGGTCCGGAGGATCTCGTGGACCTCGCGGAGCTCGGCATCCTCGACGACGCACCGGCCGTCATCGCAGCCGATGAGCAGGAGCCGGACCCGTCCTCCCCGGTCGTCCTCACCGACGGGCTCCGCGCCGTCGAGCGCAACTTCGGGCGGCTGCACGACTCCACCTCCGAGACCCGCACGGTCGACGAGCCCAGGAACCTGCCCAGTCGCTCGCCCGACTACGAGATCGGGGACGCCCGTCGCTGGTCCACGTGGGCGGAGCTCGACGGGGCACGGGCGCTGACCGCCTCGAGCTCGCAGTCGGACGCCAACGCCGTGGGCGCGGTCGAGCCGGGAACGATGCCGTACGCCGCGGTCGACGGCGACCCCGAGACCAGCTGGGTGTCGGGCCCCGGCGCCGTGCTGGGCCAGTGGTGGCAGCTCGAGCTCGACGAGCCCCGCTATCCCGGTAGGACCTCCATCACCGTGGGCGGTGAGGGGCGCGAGGTGCTGCAGGTGAGCACCGACGACTGGACGAGCCCGCTGCTGACCTTCAGCCCGGGTGACACCCGGCGCATCGACATACCCGGAGCCACGAGGACCCTGCGGATCGAGGACCGGTCCGGCCGCCCGGACAACCGGGTGGCCTTGGCCGAGGTGGCCGCCGCGGGTCTCGACGTGCACCGCGCTCTGGTCCTGCCGGAGCTACCGGCGGACAGCCAGGAGCCCTCCGCGGTGGTGCTGCGACGAGTCAGCGACGACCGGTCGGGATGCGCGCGGATCGACGACGCGGTGCGCTGCCGTCAGGGGCAGGCCCGGGCCGCCGAGGAGCCGCGGGGGTTCACCCGACGCTTCACGCTCGACGAGGCCATGACGGCCACGCCCAGCATCGCGGTGAGCGCCATCGCGGGGCAGGACTGGGACGACTACCTCGTCAGCGACCAACCGGTGTCCGCGCTGGCGTCCAGCTCACTCGCTCCGGACCCGCGCGTCCGGGCCGTGGCGGCGATCGACGGTGACCCGTCGACCTCGTGGGTCGCCGCGCTCGACGACCCGCAGCCCGAGCTCCGGCTGTCGTGGCTGGGCGCTCGCACCCTCACCGGCCTGGCGCTGAGCGTCGAGCCGGGCACGGCCGCCCGCATCCCGGAGTCGCTGGAGCTCACCTGGCCCGGCGGGAAGCGCACGGTGCGGCTGGGGGAGCGCGGCTCGGCGACGTTCCGGCCRATCCGCACGTCCCAGCTGTCCCTCAAGGTGATCGACGCCGAGCCCGCCACGGACATCGACTTCGACGGCTCGGCCTCCTTCGTCCCCGTCGGCATCTCCGAGCTCAGGCTCTCGGGGCTGCCCTTCGTGCCGCTCGTCCTGCCCTCCGACGAGCGCACGACGCCGTGCGGTGCCGGTCCGCCGGTTCGCGTCAACGCCGTCACCTACGAGACCAGGGTCACCGCCAGCCCCGCGGAGCTCTTCGCTGGCGGCACGGGCACGGCCGAGCTGTGCGGCGGTGCCCGCGTCGACCTCGAGGCGGGCGTCAACGAGGTCGAGGTCGAGGGTGCGACGGCCTTCGTCGTGGACAGCATGGTGCTCGGCAGTCCACCGCCGTCGGCCGCGGCGACGGACGTGGGCTCGGCGATGACCTCGCCGACCGAGCTGAAGGTGGACGCGTCGGGACCGGGCAGGCACGTCGTCACGCACATGAACGTCAACCGCGGGTGGACGACGCAGGCCGGCACCGAGCCCACGGTCTACGACGGGTGGCGGCAGGGGTGGCGGCTCGGAGACGAGGACGCCCAGGTGCTCGTGGCCCGCTTCGCCCCCGACCGGGTCTACCGCGCCGGGCTGCTGGTGGGGGCGGTGGCGCTGCTCCTCCTGCTGCTCGTGGTGGTGCGTCCCGGAGGCGCGCGGCGCGCCCAGACGGCGCCGCTCACCTCCCGCCGGGCGTCACCCGTGGTGCTCGGGCTGCTCGCCCTCGCGTCCGGGGCCCTGCTCGCCGGGCCCGTGGGTGCCGGGGTGGCGGCGGGGGCCGCACTGGTGGGAGCGCTGGTGCAGCGACGTGCCCCGGTCTCCGGGTCGACGTGGCTCACGGGGGTGCTGCTGCTGCCTGCTGGAGCGGCGTACGTGATCCGCCCCTGGGGAGACGCCCAGGGGTGGGCGGGGTCGTGGGGGTGGCCCCACTACCTCGTGCTCGCAGCGTGCGCCGCGGCGCTCGGAGCGCTCACCGCGGACTCCTCGCGACGCCACCGGTCCGAGAGCCGCGACGACGGCACCTCGATCACCCGGTAGAGCAGCTCGGCCGCCAGGATGCTGATGACGACCGTCATCGTCCAGACCTGGAGGGTCTCGCCCCCGAAGACGGTGTAGTCGGTGACCGCGTAGACCCAGGCGAGCACGGCGAGGTGGATGCAGAAGATCCCGTACGAGATCCGCCCGAGGTGACGCAGGGGCCGCGCCGACATGGCGCGCGCGTAGCGCCCGGTGCGATCGACGAACATGCCCGAGAGCACCATGAGGCCACCGATGACGGCGTACACCAGGTGCTTGGTGAGGATCTGGCCGGGGCTGCCTACCTGGAACATGACCGGGCCCGCCACCGGGGTGGCGGCGACGAGCATGAGCCCGGCGATCATGGCCCAGYAGACACCGGGCATGCGGGCGAGGTCGATCAGCGGGTTGGCCCGGACGGGCAGTCGGCCCTCGCTGTGGAGCACGTGGACCAGGGCCAGGCCGATCCCCACCGCGAACCACGTGGCGAAGGACGGCAGCCACAGGCCCGGTGCGCCGTCGGTCCGCTCCTGCACGGCGTCTGCGAGGAACAGGATCCAGACGACGCTCACCGCGCCCATCGCGACCAGCACGGCGAGCACCCGACGAGGTCGCAGGGTCCGGACCCGTCCGACGGCCGACCACATCAGGAGCGGCAGCACCGCGTAGAAGGCGACCTCGGCGGTGAGGCTCCACATCTGGGTGAGTCCGTGCGGCAGCGTCTCGGACGTGTACGGGTCGGCCAGCAGCAGGGACGACACCCAGGTGCCGACACCGGCACCCTCGTTCTCCGGGATCCACACGAGCGCGATGACCACGGTCACGAGGTACACCGGATAGATCCGCACCAGGCGCTTCTCGTAGTAGCGCCTCGTGGAGGGGGGCCGGATCCCGGTCGCAGCACGGGCCAGCCAGGGTCGTGCCAGGAGGAATCCCGACAGGACGAAGAAGATCGCCACACCCACGTCCAGGCGTGCCAGCAGTGTTCCCCAGACGCCGTTGCGGAGGTACTCCCCGCCCTGGAAGGCAGTGTGGGTGGTCAGGACCGCGAGGGCACCGATCGCTCGCAGCGTGTCGAGCACGGGGAACTCGTGGCTCGGCGCGGCCGTGGTCGTACCGCGAGGTCGCCGCCTCATGACATCGGACTCCCTGCCTCGACCTGTCCCACCTCGACGGTGTCGACGCACAGTGTGCTCCCCGGCGCGAGGCCGTCGATGCGGATCTCGTCGAAGGAGCCGCTCAACCGGACGTAGAGGCTGTTGAGCCCGGGGAGCAGGGTCGTCTCGACCTCGTCGCCTCCGGCGCTGACGGTGACCGGGGACTCGTCGGAGTACAGGTAGCCGAGGCGCACCCACCAGTCCCACGCGAACGCTCGACCGGTGAGCGGGATGCTGCGTCCCGCGGCGCCGACCTTCCACCCGCAGCCGCGGGCGGGCCCCTCCTCCGAGCGCACGCCGGACCCGATGGTGGCCGCCCTGACGGTCCCGTCCTCGGCGACCACGCCGAGGCGCGAGCTGGCCCTGGGGAAGTCCACGGTGCCGTGCAGCAGGGGAGTCATCTTGCTCAGCGCGTTGTCCGGCGCGAACACCGCGGAGATGACGCCCTCGGGCACTGCCGTGTCCGCGAGGTCGACCCGGCCGAGGCGCCGGAGGTCACCGTCCAGGGCATGGATCCAGGGGTCGCTCTCGTTGAGCGTGTGCCAGTAGGTCACGTAGCGGACCGACGACGCCATCCCGCCGAGCGCCACGAGCGCCACGAGGCCGGCCACGAGGGGCGGTCGGAGCTGCACCCGGAGCAGCGACGGCACGCGTGGGACCGAGGACCCGGGTGCGCCGGGCAGCTCGAGGAAGGCCAGCCCCACGCACACCGCGGCGATCGCCGCGGCGTCGGTGAGGTAGCGGTACTCCAGCCCGATGATGGCGCCGTACTCGGGGCCACGGCTGTTCACGAGGAGCGCGAGGCAGCAGATGAGGTACGCCGCGAGCAGGAACCAGGCGCGCAGCGTCCGACGCCGGGTCAGCACACCGAAGACGACGGTCAGGACCACCACCACCCAGGCGAGGTGCACCGTGATGTCGGGTGGGTCGGCGAAGGCGTTGGGTGGGGCCCGCGGGTCCCAGGACCACGGACCACCGAGCACGCCGGTCATGAAGGCCGTGCCCAGCATGGTCTCGCTGATCCGGCCCACGATCCCGGGGGAGGTCTCGGTGAAGGGCGCGTCCACGGCCAGGACGTAGTAGGCGAGGTAGAGGACGGCCACGACCAGGCCGGCGACCGCGGCGAGCCAGTAGGTCCGGGCGACGTGCAGGAGCCGCCGCAGCGGTCCGCCCGTGGCGAACCAGGCCAGCGCGACGAAGGCGAGCACCGGGAAGAACAGCAGCGCCTTGACGTAGAAGAAGAGGCCCACCGCCGTCGCGACGAGGGTGGCGACCAGCCACACGACCTTGCGTGTGCGCAGGTGGCGCACCCACGCCCCCAGGGCCAGGAACAGTGCCGCCTGCAGCGGCACCTGGTTCAGGGCCGCGGTCCACCACATCATCGCGGGCAGGGTCATCGCGCTGGTCAGGTAGAGCGCGAGGGGCGCGATCACCCCCCAGCGCGCGCCGAAGAGCGACAGCAACGCCCACAGGGCGGCCGCGGCCGCGATGGCCTGCACCAGCAGCACCAGGCCCGCGGCCAGGTTCCAGTCCAGCGTCCCCGACTCGGCGACGAGCCACGCCGCGGCGCGCCCCCCGGGCATCAGGTTGCTGTTGTGGGGCTCGAGCAGGTAGTCCAGGCCCCAGCGCCCCGTCGTCGTGTCGTAGAGCAGGTTGTAGTCGTCGAGGTAGAACCAGCTCGGCACCAGGGC
Source organism: Nocardioides sp. P5_C9_2 (assembly GCF_054049555.1). NCBI lineage: Bacteria > Bacillati > Actinomycetota > Actinomycetes > Propionibacteriales > Nocardioidaceae > Nocardioides > Nocardioides sp. P5_C9_2. Next base: position 4,263 of record NZ_JBFUMD010000050.1, on the reverse strand, counting down.
CCAGGCCCGGAAGGCGACGTGCGCCAGGACGAGGACGACTCCCACCGCCACGACCGAGGATGCAGCCCCGTCGGCGTCGAGCCCTCGTCTCCACGAGCCCGACCTCGGGTCCTGCTGCCGCAATGTGGCCTCCTTCGGCGCCGAATCATGCCACACCGGATCGCCAGGATCGGTCTCGTCGCCGACGCCGGAAAGGTAGGTTGTGCGCGGCCAMAGACAGGAGCACCGACAACCGTGACCAACACGTTCGACTTCGACGTCTGCATCGTCGGCGGGGCAGGCCACGTGGGCTTCCCGCTGGCGGTCGCGTTCGCCAGCCGCGGCCTGTCCGTGGCGATCTTCGACATCAACGCCGACGCCGTCGAGCAGATCATGGCCGGCCGCGCGCCGTTCCTCGAGCCCGGCGTCCACGAGCCGCTGGCCGACGCGCTGGCACGCGGGGGGCTCGTCGCCACCACCGACCGCGCGGTCGTCGGTCGCTCCGAGCACGTCGTCGTGGTCGTCGGCACGCCCGTCGACCAGTACCTCAGCCCGGACCCGGAGGCGGTTCCGCGCGCGATCGGCAACCTCATGGCGGACCTGCGCCCCGGCCAGCTCGTCGTGCTGCGCAGCACCGTATTCCCGGGCGTGACCCGCCGGGTGGAGCACCTGCTGGAGCCGCTCGACGGCGTCGCCGTGGCGTTCTGCCCCGAGCGCATCGCCGAGGGACTCGCCATGACCGAGCTCTTCACCCTGCCGCAGATCGTCGCGGCCCGCACCGATGTGGCCCGCAAGCGGGCCGCCGCGCTCTTCGGCCGTCTCACCGAGACCGTCGTGGACCTGGAGCCCGAGGAGGCGGAGCTGGCCAAGCTCTTCACCAACTCGTGGCGCTACATCAAGTTCGCGGCGGCCAACCAGTACTACATGATGGCCAACGACCTCGGCCTCGACTTCTCGGTCATCCGCCGCGCCATGATGGAGGGCTACCCCCGGGCGGCCGACCTGCCGGGTGCGGGCTTCGCGGCGGGCCCGTGCCTCTTCAAGGACACCATGCAGCTCGCGTCGGTCACCGGCGGCAGCTTCCCGCTGGGGCACTCGGCCATGCTGGTCAACGAGGGCCTCCCCGACTACCTGGTCAAGAGCATGGAGGCGCGGCACGACCTCATGTCGATGACCGTGGGGATCCTCGGGATGGCCTTCAAGGCCGAGAGCGACGACCGCCGCTCGAGCCTGTCCTACCGCCTCAAGAGGGTCCTGGCCTTCCGTTCCGCGCGGGTGCTGACCACCGATCCGTTCGTCACCGACGACCCCGACCTCCGCCCCCTCGACGAGGTGCTGGCCGAGTCCGACATCGTGGTCATCGGGGCGCCCCACGCGTTGTACGCCGATGTGTCCTTCGACGGCCCCGTGGTCGACGTGTGGGACCTGCGCGGACAGGGAGCGCTCGCATGATCCCGGCCGCCGTCAGCGTCGTCATCCCGGCCTACCACGAGGACGAGGGCATCCAGCGCGTCCTCGACCGGCTCATCGACGCGATCACCATCGACGTCGAGGTGCTGGTGGTGGTCGACGACGCGAACGACCCCACCGTGGAGGCCGTGGCCCAGCACGTGGGCCACGACCCGCGGGTGCGGACGCTGGTCAACACCTACGGGCGCGGGCCGGCCAACGCCATCCGCTACGGCATCGACGCGGCGCAGAAGCCCGTCGTGGTGGTCACGATGGCCGACGGCAGCGACGACCCCCGGTTGATCGACCCGCTCGTGCGCCTCGTGGAGCGCGGCGTCGTCGTGGCCGCCGCCTCGCGCTACTCGCCGGGGGGCCAGCAGGTGGGTGGACCGATGCTGAAGGGGCTGATCTCCCGTGCCGCCGGCCGCTCGCTGGGGACGTTCGCGCGCGTCGGCACCGACGACGCCACCAACAGCTTCAAGGCCTACGACACGTCGTTCGTGCGCGAGGTGGGTGTCCACAGCCGCAGCGGTTTCGAGATCGGGCTCGAGCTGACGGCCAAGGCCCGCCGCCTCCGCCRCCCCGTCGCCGAGCTGCCGACCATCTGGCTCGACCGCACGATCGGCGAGTCCACCTTCGACATGAAGGCGTGGATCCCCAAGTACCTGCGCTGGTACCGCTTCGCCTACGGTCCCCAGCTCACCGTCGACCAGGTCCGCCACGAGGCGGCCAGGATCGCCGCCCGCAACAACGRTGCGGCCCCGGCCGCAGAACAGGACGCCCCCTCCGATGGATGACCAGACGCACGACACGAGCGACCTGCGGGTCCTCGTCACCGGCTCCGCCGGGTTCATCGGCGGCTACGTCGTGGAGGAGCTCCTCGACCGCGGCTACCAGGTCACCGGCATCGACAACTACTCCAAGTACGGACCCRTCACCAAGTCGTACGACGACCACCCGCGCTACACCTTCGTCGAGGGCGACGTCCGGGACGTGGACCTGATGGTGAGGCTGCTGGGCGACTGCGACCACCTGGTCGCGGGGGCGGCGCTGATCGGCGGCATCTCCTACTTCCACGCCTACGCCTACGACCTCCTCGCCACCAACGAGCGGATCATGGCCGCCACCTGCGATGCCGCCATCGAGGTCCTCGGCCGGGGCCGGCTCCAGAAGGTGACCTACCTCAGCTCGTCGATGGTCTTCGAGTCGACGGACTCCTGGCCGTCGCGCGAGGGCGACGAGCGGCGCATCCCGCCGCCGCTGTCGTCGTACGGGTTCCAGAAGCTGGCCGTGGAGTACTTCGCGCAGGCCGCCTGGGACCAGTACCGGGTGCCGTACACGATCGTGCGCCCCTTCAACTGCGTGGGTGTGGGGGAGGGGCGTGCCCTCGGCGACGTCGAGATCCCCAGCGGCAACGTCGCGCTCGCCATGAGCCACGTCGTGCCGGACCTCATCCAGAAGGTGCTCAAGGGTCAGGACCCGCTGCACATCCTGGGGGAGGGGCACCAGGTGCGGCACTACACCTACGGCGCGGACCTGGCGCGGGGGATCGTGGCGGCCATGGAGTCCCCCGCGGCCCGCAACGAGGACTTCAACCTGTCCACGGCCGAGTCCACCAGCGTGCTGGACCTCGCCGAGGTCATCTGGCGCAAGATCCACGGGCCCGACCGGCCGTTCGCGGTGGTGTCGGACACTCCGTTCGAGCACGACGTCGCCCGGCGCGTGCCGGACGTGACGAAGGCCCGCGACGTCCTGGGCTTCACCGCCGCCACCACGCTCGACGACATGCTCGACATCGTCATCCCGTGGGTGCGTCAGGCGATGGCCGACGGCATCATCTAGGCACCCCTCCGAACCTGCGTACACGGGGGCCTACCTGCTGGTAGCCTTCGGCGACTCATCGACTCCTGGGAGGACTTTCGCGTGCGCAAGATCATTGGTTGGGTGCTTCTCGCGCTTGGTGCCTTCTTGTTGGTCGTCGGCCTGATGGCCTCCATCTGGGCCCCGGGTCAGGTGAAGCGCACGCCGCTCGACACCGACAGCACGACGCGTCTGGCGGGCTCGGCCGACAAGCTCAACCCCGCGAGCGGGGACGTGGAGACCCTCCAGGTCAAGGCCACCAGCATCACGAAGGCCGACTCCAAGCGCTCCGACGACGACGTGGTCGTCTTCGTCAACACCGTCTGCCTCGTCATCGACGAGGGCGACGTCCCCGACTGCGTCGACGCGGATGACCCCGAGGGTCGTCTGATCTCCGCCTCGACGGACGTCTTCGCCACGGACCGCTCGACCGCCGAGGCCGTCAACGGCAAGTACCTCCCGGCCGGTGCCGAGGAGAAGGAGGGGCTCATCAACAAGTGGCCCTTCGACGCCGAGAAGAAGGACTACCCCTACTGGGACGGCCTGCTCGGCGCGCCCGTCGACGCCGTCTACGACAGCACCGAGACCCTCGACGGCCTGGAGACCTACAAGTACCACGTGGTGGTCGACGAGCAGTCCGCCGAGGTGGTCGACGGCATCCAGGGCGTCTACTCCCAGGACAAGTTCCTGTGGATCGACCCGGTCACCGGATCGATCATCAACCAGACCCAGCAGGAGCTGCGCACCCTCGAGAACGGCGACGTGCTGCTCGACCTCGACCTCGCCTTCACCGACGACCAGGTCGCGGACAACGTGGACTCGGCCAAGGACTCGGGCAGCAAGATCGAGCTCATCACCCGCACGGTGCCGCTCGTCGGCTTCATCGGCGGCGCCCTGGCCCTGCTGGCCGGCGCCTACCTCGTCTTCGCCGGTCGCCGGGACGAGAAGGCCTGAGCCCACGGTGCTGGTGGTGGG
>NZ_JBFUMD010000049.1:0-12547 GCF_054049555.1 Nocardioides sp. P5_C9_2 | reverse complement strand
GTCGACGACAACCACGGCATCAGCCAGCCGATCGCCGTGGTCGTGGACGTCCGCTCGGGCTCCTTCTTCGACTCCCTCCAGGCCAACCGCCACCAGGGCGTCACCGGGCGACCGACCACGCTGCTGTTCCTCGAGGCGACCGACGAGGTGCTCGTCCGCCGCCAGGAGGCCGCCCGGCGTCCCCACCCACTGCAGGGCAGCGGCCGGCTCCTGCACGGCCTCCACCGCGAGCGGGAGGTGCTGGCCGAGCTGCGGGGCGACGCCGACGTGGTCATCGACACCACCAACCTCAACGTCCACCAGCTCACCGACCGCATCGCCGTGGCCTTCGGCACCGCGGAGTCCACGCGGCTCAAGGTCACGGTCACCAGCTTCGGCTTCAAGTACGGCATCCCGGTCGACGCCGACTTCGTGGCCGACATGCGCTTCCTGCCCAACCCCTTCTGGGTCCCGGAGCTGCGCGCGCTCAACGGGCGCGACGAGCCGGTCGCGACGTACGTCAAGGAACGTCCCGGCGCCGTCGACTTCCTCGAGCAGTACGTCCCGGTGCTGGAGACGGCGGCGAAGGGTTACCTGCGGGAGGGCAAGCGCTTCATGACCGTGGCGATCGGCTGCACCGGCGGCAAGCACCGCAGCGTGGCGATGACCGAGGAGATCGCCGCCCGCCTGCGCGAGCTGGGCCACGACACCGGTGCCCGGCACCGGGACCTGGGCCGGGAGTGAGCTGATGGCACGCGACACCGCCCAGGCCGCCGTCGCCCTGGGCGGCGGACACGGCCTGTTCGCCACGCTCAGCGCCCTGCGGCGCCTGGAGGCCGATCTGACCATCGACTCGCTCACCGCGATCGTCACCGTCGCCGACAACGGCGGCTCCTCCGGTCGGCTCCGCGGCGAGTTCGGCGTGCTGCCGCCCGGTGACCTCCGGATGGCCCTCGCGGCCCTGTGCCGCGACGACGAGTGGGGGCGCACGTGGGCCGAGGTCGTCCAGCACCGCTTCCAGGGTGACGGCGACATGCACGGCCACGTCATCGGCAACCTGCTGATCGTCGGGCTGTGGGAGCTGATGGGGGACCCCGTGCGGGCCCTCGACTGGGTCGGCCGGCTGCTGGGCGCGCAGGGGCGGGTGCTGCCGATGGCGGTGACCCCGATGGACATCACCGCCGAGGTGCGCGGGCTCGACGCGAGTGACCGGTCGCTGACCACCACCGTGCGCGGCCAGGTCGAGGTCGCGACGACCGAGGGCGACATCGTCTCGGTGGCCCTGGACCCGCCGACGCCGCAGGCGTGCCCCGAGTCGGTCCAGGCCATCATGGAGGCGGACTGGGTGTTCCTGGGGCCGGGCTCGTGGTTCACCTCGGTGATCCCGCACCTGATGGTCCCCGGGTTGCGCGAGGCCCTGGTGGGCACGACGGCCCGACTCGTCGTCGTCCTCAACCTCGAGCCCCAGGAGGGGGAGACCCCCGGCTTCGGGCCCGAGGACCACCTCGCCGCCCTCTTCGAGCATGCTCCCGACCTCGACATCCACACCGTCCTCGCGGACCGGGGCAGCGTCGCCCACCCCGACGAGCTGCGCACGCTCGTCGCGTCCTCCGGCGCGGAGCTGGTGCTGGCCGACGTGGCCGCCGACGACGCCTCCGACCGGCACGACCACGCGCGCCTCGCGGCCGCCTTCGAGGAGATCGTGTCCYGCGTCTGAGACCCCCCGGCGCCCGTCGGGGTGATTGACGCGCATGGCAGGATCGGGCCCATGGCGATGACGGCACAGGTGAAGGCGGAGCTCGCCAACACGCAGATCACGAAGACCTGCTGCCGGAAGGCCGAGGTGGCCTCCATGCTGCGCTTCGCGGGCGGTCTGCACATCGTCAGCGGGCGCATCGTGGTGGAGGCCGAGCTGGACACCGGCGCCGCGGCCCGACGCCTGCGCAAGGACATCGCCGAGGTCTACGGCCACCAGTCCGACGTGGTCATGGTGCAGGGCAACGGCATCCGCCGCGGCAGTCGCTACATCGTGCGCGTGGTCAAGGACGGCGAGGCGCTGGCGCGCCAGACCGGCCTGCTCGACCAGCGCGGGCGCCCCGTGCGTGGGCTCCCGCCGGCCGTCGTCTCCGGCGGTGGCTGCGACGCCGTCGCCGCGTGGCGGGGCGCCTTCCTGGCCCACGGCTCGCTGACCGAGCCGGGCCGTTCGTCCTCCCTCGAGATCACCTGCCCCGGCCCCGAGGCCGCGCTCGCCATCGTCGGGGTGGCCCGTCGCCTGGGGATCTCCTCCAAGGCCCGCGAGGTCCGTGGCGTCGACCGCGTCGTCATCCGCGACGGGGACGCCATCGGTGCGCTGCTCACCCGGCTCGGGGCCCACGAGTCACTGATGGCCTGGGAGGAGCGTCGGATGCGGCGTGAGGTCCGCGCCACCGCCAACCGGCTCGCCAACTTCGACGACGCCAACCTGCGCCGCTCCGCCCGCGCCGCCGTCGCCGCCGGCGCCCGCGTCGAGCGGGCCCTGGAGATCCTGGCCGAGGAGGTGCCCGACCACCTCAAGCTCGCCGGCCACCTGCGCCTCGAGCACAAGCAGGCCAGCCTGGAGGAGCTCGGTCAGCTCCACGACCCGGTGCTCACCAAGGACGCGATCGCCGGCCGGATCCGCCGGCTGCTCGCGATGGCCGACAAGCGCGCCGAGGAGCTCGGCATCCCCGACACCGAGGCGTCGCTGACACCCGAGATGCTGGCCGAGGAAGCCTGAGCGGGACCGCCTCGGCGACCCCGACACCTGCGGTCCGGCGACCCTCCGCGGTTACCTGCACGTACGCCGATACGGCCCCCGGCGCGCGGCGAGCCCGCGCGATAGGGTCCTGTGAGACGCCGACGCGCGCGCCTGCGTGCCGTCGAGCCACCTGACCCAGCACACGCTCATTTCCCTGAGGAGTAACCCAGTGACTGTTCGCGTAGGTATCAACGGCTTCGGCCGCATCGGCCGCAACTTCTTCCGCGCCGTGCGTGCGTCGGGAGCCGACATCGAGATCGTCGGCGTCAACGACCTGACCGACAACGCGTCGCTCGCCCACCTGCTCAAGTACGACTCCATCCTGGGCCGCCTCGACGCCGACGTCTCGAGTGACGACACCTCGATCAGGGTGGGCGACCAGACCATCACCGCCTTCGCCGAGCGCGACCCGGCCAACCTCAAGTGGGGCGACCTTGGCGTCGAYGTCGTCGTCGAGTCCACGGGCTTCTTCACCGACGCGACCAAGGCCCGCGCCCACGTGGACGGTGGCGCCAAGAAGGTCATCATCTCGGCGCCCGCCTCCAACGAGGACATCACCGTCGTGATGGGCGTCAACCACGAGCTCTACGACCCGGCCAAGCACACGGTCATCTCCAACGCCTCGTGCACGACCAACTGTCTCGCCCCGATGGCCAAGGCGCTCCACGAGGAGTTCACGATCGTCAAGGGCCTGATGACGACCGTGCACGCCTACACGGCCGACCAGAACCTGCTCGACAACATCCACAAGGACCCGCGCCGCGCCCGCGCCGCCGCCCTCAACGTGGTGCCCACCTCGACCGGTGCGGCCAAGGCGATCGGCCTGGTCATGCCCGAGCTCAAGGGCAAGCTCGACGGCTACGCGCTGCGCGTCCCCGTGCCGACCGGTTCCGCCACCGACCTCACCTTCGAGGCCGGCCGCGAGACCTCGGTCGAGGAGGTCAACGCCGCCGTGCAGAAGGCCGCCGACGGCCGGTACCTGAAGTACTCCACCGACCCGATCGTCTCCTCCGACATCGTCACCGACCCGGCGTCGTGCATCTTCGACGCGCCGCTGACCAAGGTCATCGGCAACCAGGTCAAGGTCGTCGGCTGGTACGACAACGAGTGGGGCTACTCCAACCGCCTCGCGGACCTGATCACCCACATCGGCACCACGCTCTGACGTGTCGGACATCGCCTCCCTGGGGGACCTGAGCGGCAAGCGTGTCCTGGTCCGCTCCGACCTCAACGTGCCGCTGGACGGCGCCCGGATCACCGACGACGGCCGCATCCGCGCGAGCGTGCCGACCATCCGACAGCTCTCCGAGGCCGGCGCCCGGGTGGTCGTGACCGCCCACCTGGGCCGTCCCGACGGCGCGCCGGACGCGAAGTACAGCCTGGCCCCGGTGGCCGCTCGCCTCGGCGAGCTGCTCGGGCAGGACGTGGCGTTCGCGACCGACACGGTGGGCGAGAGCGCCACCGAGACGGTCGCGGCGCTGGAGGACGGCCAGGTCGCGCTGCTGGAGAACGTCCGCTTCAACACCGGCGAGACGAGCAAGGACGACGACGTGCGCGGCTCGTTCGCCGGGCAGCTGGCCCAGCTCGCCGACGCGTTCGTCTCCGACGGCTTCGGCGTCGTGCACCGCAAGCAGGCCAGCGTGTACGACGTCGCCCTGCGCCTGCCCTCGGCCATGGGTGGGCTCGTGGCCAAGGAGATCGACGTGCTGCGTCGTCTCACCGTGGACCCCGAGCGCCCGTACGTCGTGGTGCTCGGCGGTTCCAAGGTCTCCGACAAGCTCGGTGTCATCGACAACCTGCTCGGCAAGGCCGACAAGCTTCTCATCGGCGGCGGCATGGTCTTCACCTTCCTCAAGGCCCAGGGCCACGAGGTCGGCAAGAGCCTGCTCGAGGACGACCAGCTCGACACGTGCCGTCGCTACCTCGAGGAGGCGTCCGAGCGGGGGGTGGAGATCGTGCTGCCGACCGACGTCGTGGTGGACACCGCGTTCCCGTCGTCCGACCGCGATCCGTCGCCGCGGGTCGTGGACGCCGACGCGATCCCGGCCGACGCGCTCGGCCTCGACATCGGTCCCGACTCGGGAGCCGCGTTCGCGGCGGCGCTCGCCGACGCCAGGACGGTCTTCTGGAACGGCCCGATGGGCGTCTTCGAGGTCGACGCCTTCGCCGACGGCACGCGTGCCGTCGCGCAGGCGCTCACCGAGATCGACGGCCTGTCCGTGGTCGGCGGCGGCGACTCGGCCGCGGCGGTCCGCAAGCTCGGCTTCGACGAGGCCGCCTTCGGCCACATCTCCACCGGTGGCGGCGCCAGCCTCGAGTTCCTCGAGGGCAAAGAGCTGCCCGGCATCGCCGTACTGGAAAGGAACTGACCCGCATGAGCCGCACCCCGATCATGGCCGGCAACTGGAAGAGCAACCTCAACCACCAGGAAGCCGTGGTGCTCGTCCAGAAGCTCGCCTGGACCCTGTCGGACAAGCGTCACGACTACGGCAAGGTCGAGGTGGTCGTGGTGCCGCCGTTCACCGACCTGCGGTCGGTRCAGACGATGGTCGACGGCGACCGGCTCTCGCTCAAGTACGGCGCCCAGGACGTCTCCATGCACGACGGCGGCGCCTACACGGGCGAGATCTCGGCGGCCATGCTGGCCAAGCTCGGGTGCTCGTACGTCGTCGTGGGCCACAGTGAGCGTCGTGAGCACCACGCCGAGTCCGACGAGACGGTCAACGCCAAGGCCCACAAGGCACTGGCCGCGGGGATGACACCGATCGTGTGCGTCGGGGAGGGGCTCGAGGTCCGCAAGGCCGGCGAGCAGGTCCCCCACACGCTGGCGCAGGTCGACGGCTCGCTGGCGGGCTTCACCGCCGAGCAGGTCGCCGGCCTCGTGGTCGCCTACGAGCCGGTGTGGGCCATCGGCACCGGCGAGGTCGCCACCCCGGAGGACGCCCAGGAGGTGTGCGGGGCCATCCGCGAGCGCATCCGCGAGGTGCACGGCGACGCCGCCGCGGACGGCGTCCGCATCCAGTACGGCGGGTCCGTGAAGGCCGCGAACGTCGCCGGGATCATGGCGAAGCCGGACGTGGACGGGTGCCTCGTGGGCGGTGCGAGTCTCCAGGTGGACGAGTTCGGGGGAATCTGCCGGTTCTACGAGATGCCGGTCCTCTGATCCATCACCGTGTGACGTAGGCTTCCGCTCGTGATTCCGCTCTTCACCATCCTGCTCGTCATCACGAGCCTGATCCTCATCCTGCTGGTGCTGCTCCACAAGGGCCGCGGCGGCGGACTGTCGGACATGTTCGGTGGCGGCGTCTCCAGCACCCTGGGAGGCTCCTCCGTCGCCGAGCGCAACCTCGACCGGTTCACCATCGGGGTCGGCATCATCTGGTTCGCCTGCATCATCGCGCTGGGTCTGCTCACGGCGTACAGCACCTGACGTTCTGTTGACGGGGATCGTGTCCCGGGCGACCTGGTCGCCCGGATGGAGAAGGAGATGCACGTGGCTGGTGGTGGCGGAAACGCGATCCGGGGTAGTCGGGTCGGGGCCGGCCCGATGGGCGAGGCAGAGCGCGGCGAGGCGGCTCCCCGCCAGGCGGTGACCTACTTCTGCTCGCACGAGCACCGGTCGGTGGTGACCTTCTCGGTCGAGGCCAACGTCCCCGAGTCGTGGGACTGCCCCAAGTGCGGGCTCCCTGCCAGCCTCGACAGCGACAACCCCCCGCCGGCGCCCAAGATCGAGCCCTACAAGACGCACCTCGCCTACGTGAAGGAGCGTCGCTCGGAGACCGAGGCGGCCGACATCCTCGACGAGGCGATCCAGCTGCTCCGCAGCCGTCGCAAGTCCGGCGACATCATCTTCTGACCGGGCACTTCCGTCGCGCTGGAACCTGCCGACCGGGCACTTCCGTCGCGCTGGAACGAGCCTGTGGATGACGGCGGACGCGATGCGCGGAAGTCGGGCACGGTTGGCCGATGGGCAACCGACCCCCGGCCTGGTGCCGTGACGCCATCATCCTCGGCGACGATGCGCCGATTGCGATCGATCGCCCGTTCACGGCGTCGTACGCCGCATCGGCCGGTGTCGGCCCACGGCTGAGACGCCGTCTGCTCGAGCGTGGCTTCGTGAGGCCGATGCTGCGCGGAGTGCTGGTGGCGACCCAGGTCCCCGACTCGCTGCGCCTGCGCGTGGCTGCCGTTCGGCTCGTCGTACCGGAGCATGCCGTCGCGGTGGACCGCCTCGCGGCGTGGGTCCACGGGGTCGATGCGCTCCCGCGCAGCGCGATCCACGAGATGCCTTCCCTGGACGTCTTCAGTCGCTCGGGCAGCCGGGTCCGCCGTGACAGCATCCGCAGCGGCGTTCGGTCCTTGACGGCTCGGGACATCTGCACCATCGACGGTCTCCAGGTCACCACCCCGCTGCGCACCGCGTGCGACCTCGGCCGGCTGCTGTGGCGGTACGACGCGCTCGGTGCCATCGATGGCTTCCTACGGCTCGGGGTCGATCAGGGCGAGCTGCTCCGCGAGGCCGAGCGTTTCAAGGGCTTCCRCGGCATCGTCCAGCTGCGCCGGCTCGTGCCGCTCAGTGACGCGGGCGCCGAGTCGCAACCGGAGAGTGCCCTGCGGCTTCACTGGCACGAGGCCGAGCTCCCCCGGCCGGAGACCCAGATCTGGGTGTACGACGGCGACGTGCCGCGGTACCGCGTCGATCTGGGTCGCGAGGACACCCGCTACGGAGTCGAGTACTTCGGCGAGGAGTGGCACGGGGAGGACCGTCGGGAGCACGACGAGGGCAGGATCACCTGGTTGGAGGACCGGGACTGGGTCATGGACGTGTTCTTCAAGCACCACGTGTACGGCCAGGACCTGACCGGCCTACGGCTGCGACAGGGATTCGAGCGGGCTCGCCGGCAGTGGGGCCTGCGCTCGACGACGTACATCGACCTCGGACGCTGAGCGGGCCGGAAGCGCCCGGTCGGCGGGTTCCAGCGGTACGGAAGCGCCCGGTCGGCGGGTTCCAGCGGTAGGAATGTGCCCGCTCACCTCACGCCGCTCACCTCACGCCGCTCACCTCACGCCGCTCACCTCGCACCTCACAGGGAGGAGGCGGCGGCCTCGTCGAGGAGCCAGAGCGTCTCGTCCGTCCCGACGACACCTCGCGCGGGGATCTCGTGGACGTCGCCACCGGCGAGGGCGGCGGCGACGGCGTCGGCCTTCTCGGCCCCGCTGACCAGGAACCACACGGCCCGCGCCCGGTCCATGGCCTCGAAGGTCAGCGACACCCGGTCCGGCGGCGGCTTGGGGGAGTCGTGGACGGCGATGGCGATCTGGTCGGTCTCGTCGAGCCCCGGATGACCCGGGAAGAGGGACGCGATGTGGCCGTCCGGCCCGACCCCGAGCATCAGCACCTCGAAGAAGCCGGCACCCTGCGTGCGCATCACCTGGGAGTACGCCGCCGCCGCGTCCTCGGCGGTCGGCACGGCGTCCGCGGCGGGGACCTCGTGCACCTGGTCCGGGTCGACCCCCAGACCGTCGAGCAGCGCCTCCCGGGCCTGACGTGCGTTGCGGTCGGGGGAGCCGGCCTCGACGAAGCGCTCGTCGCCCCACCAGAAGACGACCCGGGTCCAGTCCACGGAGGAGTCGACCGCGCGTCGGGCCACCTCGCGGTGGATGGCGTCGGCGATGGTCCCGCCGGTGAGCCCCACGTGCGGGACCTCGCCCCGACCCTGCGCGGACTCGAGGCGGTCGAGCAGCAGCGAGGCGACGTCACCTGCCAGGGTCTGGGCGTCCTCGTGCACGACGACGCGGGGACCGGCGACCACTCTCACGCCTCCTTGTCGAGGGCGACGAGACGCTTGGCGGTGGCCGCGTAGATGTCGTCCTCGTCGAGGCGGCGCAGCTCCTCGGTCAGGAGCGCCGGGACCTCCCGACGCTTGAGCGCGACGGGCCGGTCGGGACGTCCGGGCGAGGAGAAGGTGGCCAGCCGGCCGTCGTCGCGGGCGATGGTGATGGGGCCCTGCTTGGTGTCCATCACCACCTGGGTGATGCCGGGCCCGTCGGAGGTGTGCCGCTCGACGGGGACCTTGAGCCGGTCGTTGAGCCAGGCGACGAGCAGGTCCGCGCTGGGGCTGATGCGCTCCGCCGACACCGAGGCGCGGGTCACCTTGAGCGGGTGCTGGTCCAGTGCCGCGGCGAGCAGCGCACGCCACGGGGTGAGCCGGGTCCAGCTCAGGTCGGTGTTGCCGGGCGCGTAGGCCTGGCACTGCCGCAGCATCGTCGACGACTTGCCGCGCTGCGCGGCCGCCGAGTCGGTGATCCGTCGCTTGGCCAGCGCGCCGAGGGGGTCCTCGGCCGGGAGGTCCGGCGGCTCGGTGGGCCACCAGATCGCCACGGGGGAGTCGGGCAGCAGCAGGGGCAGCACCACCGACTCGGCGTACCGCACCACCTCGCCCTTGAGGCGGATGAGGGCGGTCTCGCCGCCCCAGCCGCCCCCGGTGGCGACGGTCGCGTCCACCTGCGCCTTGCCCCGGCCGTCACCGAGGATGACGCCCAGCACCCGCGCGGGGTGCTCGCGCGAGGCCCGTTGCGCGGCCTGCATGGCGGTCTCGGCGTCGCTGTCGGGCACGACGATGATCAGCGTCATCACCATCCCCATCGCCGGCGAGCCGGCGCGGGTGCGGGCCCGCACGAACTCGGCCGCGATCGCCGAGGCGTTGGTGTTCTCGAGCTCGAACGTGGTCATGGTCGCCTCCAGGTGCGTCCGTCGCGAGCGAGCATCCTGTCGGCCGACTCGGGCCCCCAGGTGCCGGCGGGGTAGGCCTCCGGCTTCCCCTTGCGGGCCCAGTGCTCGAGGATCGGGTCGAGGATCTTCCAGGACAGCTCGACCTCCTCGTGGCGTGGGAAGAGGGGCGGGTCGCCGAGCAGGACGTCGAGGATGAGCCGCTCGTAGGCCTCGGCACTCGCCTCGGTGAACGAGCCGCCGTAGGCGAAGTCCATGTTGACGTCGCGGATCTCCATCGCGGTGCCGGGCACCTTCGAGCCGAAGCGCATGGTGAGGCCCTCGTCGGGCTGCACCCGGATGACCAGCGCGTTCTGGGTGAGCTCCTCGGTCGCCGTCGCGGTGAAGGGCAGGTGCGGCGCGCGCTTGAAGACGACGGCCACCTCGGTGACGCGGCGACCCAGGCGCTTGCCGGTGCGCAGGTAGAACGGCACGCCTGCCCAGCGACGGGTGTCGACGTGCAGGGTGATCGCGGCGTACGTCTCGGTCTTGGAGGTGCGCCTGATGCCCTCCTCCTCGAGGAAGCCGATGACCTTCTCGCCACCCTGCCAGCCGGGGGCGTACTGCCCGCGGGCCGTCGTCGTGTCGAGCCGCGGCGGCAGCACCACCGAGGAGAGCACCTTCTGCTTCTCGATGCGCAGCTGCTCGGCGTCGAACGAGGTCGGCTCCTCCATCGCGACGAGCGCCATCAGCTGGAGGAGGTGGTTCTGGATGACGTCGCGAGCGGCGCCGATGCCGTCGTAGTAGCCGGCACGGCCCCCGATGCCGATGTCCTCGGCCATGGTGATCTGCACGTGGTCGACGTAGTTGGCGTTCCAGATCGGCTCGAACATGYYGTTGGCRAAGCGCAGCGCCAGGATGTTCTGSACCGTCTCCTTGCCGAGRTAGTGRTCGATCCGGAAGACCGACCCCGACGGGAAGACCGGTGCGAGCACGTCGTTGAGCTCGCGCGCCGACTCCAGGTCGTGGCCGAACGGCTTCTCCACGACCACCCGACGCCAGGACGGCATCCCGGTGGAGTCGATGCTGGGCTCGGCGAGGCCGTGCTCCTGGAGCTGACCGACCACGGTGCCGAAGAAACCCGGGGGGATGGCGAGGTAGAAGGCGGTGTTGCCGCCGGTGCCGCGGGCCTCGTCGAGCTCACGCATCGTCCGGCCCAGGGTGGCGAACGCCTCGTCGTCGTCGAAGTTGCCGGGCACGAACCGGAAGCCCTCGGAGAGCTGGCGCCACACCTCCTCGCGGAAGGGCGTGCGCGCGTGCTCCTTGACCGCGTCGTAGACGATCTGTGCGAAGTCCTGGTCGGCCCAGTCGCGGCGCGCGAAGCCGATGAGCGAGAAGCCCGGCGGCAGCAGGCCGCGGTTGGCCAGGTCGTAGATCGCCGGCATGACCTTCTTGCGGGACAGGTCGCCGGTGACGCCGAAGAGCACCAGGCTCGACGGTCCCGCGATGCGGGGGAGCCGCCGGTCCTGGGGGTCCCGGAGGGGATTGGTGCGCATCTCGCCGCCGATCAGCCGCGGTGGGCCAGGTAGTAGGAGACCAGGGAACGGGTGGAGGCGTCCTGCTCGGCCAGCGCCGCGGCGTCTCCGGCGACCGCCGGGCTCACCTGCTGGGCGAGCTGCTTGCCGAGCTCGACGCCCCACTGGTCGAAGCTGTCGATGCCCCACACCACGCCCTGGGTGAAGGTGATGTGCTCGTAGAGCGCGATGAGCTGTCCCAGCACGGAGGGGGTCAGCGCCGGCGCCATGATCGACGTCGTCGGCCGGTTGCCGGTGAAGACCCGAGCGGCGACGACCGACTCGTCGGTGCCCTCGGCCCGCACCTCGTCGGCCGTCTTGCCGAAGGCCAGCGCCGCGGTCTGGGCGAAGAAGTTGGCGAGGAACAGCTCGTGCACGTCGGACTCGCCGTCGCGCAACGGGTACGCCGGCGTGGCCACCGCGATGAAGTCGGCCGGCACGAGGCGCGTCCCCTGGTGGATCAGCTGGTAGAACGCGTGCTGCCCGTTGGTGCCGGGCTCGCCCCAGAAGACCTCGCCGGTCCCCGTGGTGACCGGGGTGCCGTCCCAACGGACGCCCTTGCCGTTGGACTCCATGGTCAGCTGCTGGAGGTACGCCGGGAAGCGGTGCAGCAGCTGGCTGTAGGGGAGCACGGCGTGGGTCTCGGCGCCGAGGAAGTTGGTGTACCAGATGTTCAGCAGGCCCATCAGTGCCGGCACGTTGTGCGCGAGGGCGGTGGTGCGGAAGTGCTCGTCCATCGTGTGCATGCCGGCGAGCAGCTCGGCGAAGGGCTCCGGGCCGATCGCGACGACCAGCGAGGTGCCGATCGCGGAGTCCAGCGAGTAGCGCCCGCCGACCCAGTCCCAGAAGCCGAACGCGTTGTCGGGGTCGATCCCGAAGTCGGCGACCTTGTCCAGGGCCGTCGAGACCGCCACGAAGTGCCGGGCGACGGCGTCGGCGTCACCCTGGGGCCCGTCGATCGATCCGGCCCCGCGCAGTCCGTCGAGCAGCCACGCCTTGCAGAGCCGGGCGTTGGTGAGCGTCTCGAGGGTGCCGAAGGTCTTGCTGGAGACGATGAACAAGGTGGTGGCCGGGTCCACCCCGGCCAGCGTGGTCGCGCAGTCCGTCGGGTCGATGTTGCTGATGAACCGGCACTCGAGGCCGTCCTGGACGTACGGCGCGAGGGCCTCGTAGGCCATCACGGGTCCGAGATCGGAGCCACCGATGCCGATGTTGACGACCGTGGCGATGCGCTGACCGGTCACCCCGGTCCACTCGCCCGACCGCACCCGCTCGGCGAAGGCGTAGACCCGGTCGAGCACCTCGTGCACGTCGGGCACCACGTCGTGCCCGTCGACCTCCACCACCGAGCCCGCCGGCTGGCGCAGCGCGGTGTGGAGCACGGCCCGGTCCTCGGTGACGTTGATCCGCTCGCCGCGGAACATCGCGTCGCGGCGCTCGGTCAGGCCGACCTGGTCGGCGAGCGCGAGGAGCGCGGCCAGGACCTCGTCGTCGACCAGGTTCTTGGAC
>NZ_JBFUMD010000048.1:0-12628 GCF_054049555.1 Nocardioides sp. P5_C9_2 | reverse complement strand
GCCCGACGCGGCCGCGCCCGCCTTCTTGGCCGCCCGCTTGGGCTTCTTCGCCCCGGCCCCCGTGCCGCCGCCGGCGGACAGGCCGCCGAGGCCCGCGGGGAGCACGACCTCGAGGCGGCGTCCGCCGACCTCGACGGTGACCCGCTGGCGCTCGCCGGGCTCGTCGGCCTCGGCGTGGTCGCCGGCGTACGGCTCGATCTGGTTGTCGAAGTCGGTCTCGATCCAGGTCGTGTAGACCGTGAACTCGCCCTCGCCGGACGGCGTCGAGGCGCCGACGTACGCCGGGTCGGTGACGACCGCCTGGTGGAACGGGATGACCGTGGGCATGCCGTCGACGACGAACTCGGCCAGCGCGCGACGGGAGCGCTCGAGGGCCTGGGTGCGGTCGCGGCCGGTGACGATCAGCTTGGCGACGAGGGAGTCGAAGGCGCCGGGGATGGTCTCGCCCTCGAGGTAGCCGCCGTCGACGCGCACGCCGGGGCCGCTCGGCGGGGCCCACCGGGAGAGGGTCCCGGGGGCAGGCATGAAGTTGCGGCCGCCGTCCTCGGCGTTGATCCGGAACTCGATGGAGTGGCCGCGGATCTCGGGGTCGTCGTAGCCGAGCTCCTCACCGGCGGCGATGCGGAACATCTCGCGGACCAGGTCGATGCCGGTGACCTCCTCGGAGACCGGGTGCTCGACCTGGAGGCGGGTGTTGACCTCGAGGAAGGAGATGGTGCCGTCCTTGGCGACGAGGAACTCGCACGTCCCGGCGCCGACGTAGCCGGCCTCCTTGAGGATCGCCTTGGACGACGCGTAGAGCCTGCTCAGCTGGTCCTCGCTGAGGAACGGCGCGGGCGCCTCCTCGACGAGCTTCTGGTKSCGGCGCTGSAGCGAGCAGTCGCGGGTSGAGACSACCACGACGTTGCCGTGCTGGTCGGCSAGGCACTGGGTCTCGACGTGGCGGGGCTGGTCGAGGAACTTCTCGACCAGGCACTCGCCGCGGCCGAAGGCGGTGACGGCCTCCCGCACGGCGGACTCGTAGGCGTCGGGGATCTCCTCGAGCGTGCGGGCGACCTTGAGGCCGCGGCCGCCGCCGCCGAAGACCGCCTTGATCGCGACCGGGAGCCCGTTGGCCTCGGCGAACGCGACGACCTCGTCGGCGTCCTTGACCGGGTCCTTGGTGCCGGGGGCGAGCGGGGCGTCGGCCCGCTCGGCGATGTGCTTGGCCTTGGCCTTGTCGCCGAGCGCCTCGATCGCGGCCGGCGGGGGGCCGATCCAGATCAGCCCGGCGTCGATGACGGCCTGGGCGAAGTCGGCGTTCTCGGCGAGGAAGCCGTAGCCGGGGTGCACAGAATCAGCACCGGAGTCGGCGGCGATCTTGATGATCTTGGCGATGTCGAGGTAGGACTCGGCGGGCGTCGAGCCGTCGAGCGAGTGCGCCTCGTCGGCGAGCGTGACGAAGAGGGCGTCACGGTCGGGGTCGGCGTAGACCGCCACGCTCCCGATCCCGGCGTCCTTGCAGGCGCGGATGACGCGCACTGCGATCTCGCCACGGTTGGCGATGAGGACCTTCTGCAATCCCTGATGATCGGCCACGGAACACTCCAAGTCTGCTGCCTGCGATGCCGCTGGGCACACTATCGCCCCCGCGGTGCGGCGCCGACCCAGGTCTCAGTCGCGGACCGGGGCGGGGTAGGCGTGCACGGTCCCGCGCACGCCGATCCGCACCACGTCGCCGGCCGCGGGAGCCGTCGGTCCGGCCACCCGGGCCACGAGGGCCGCGCCACCCACGGTCAGCCGGATCGCCGCGTCGTGCCCGTAGAAGCTCACCTCGTCGACCCGTGCCCGGACGCCGTCCGGATCCAGGACGACCTGGTCGGGGCGGATCACCAGCACCAGGTCGTCGGCCGACGCCGGGTGGGTGAGCGTGACGTCGCCGAGCGCGCAGGTGGCGGCGACGCCCTGGCCCGCCCGCCCCGGCAGCGAGGTGGCACCACCTACGAAGCGGGCCAGCTCCGGGTCGTGCGGGGCGAGGTAGACGTCGGCGGGGGAGCCGGCCTGGATGAGCCGGCCCTCACGGAGGACGGCGACCTGGTCGGAGAGGGAGAGCGCCTCGGACTGGTCGTGGGTGACCAGCAGCCCGGTGGCCTGCGCGGCCCGGAGCGCGCGCGCCACCGCGCGTCCGGTCGACTCGCGCAGCGACGCGTCGAGGGAGGAGAAGGGCTCGTCGAGGAGCACCACGGTGGGACCCGGGGCGAGGGCGCGGGCCAGGGCGACGCGCTGCTGCTGGCCCCCCGAGAGCTCGTGCGGGGCCCGGCCACGGTAGGAGCGCGGGAGCTCGACGAGGTCCAGCATCTCCTCGATCCGCGCACCGGWGGTGCGCTCGCCGCGGGGCAGCCCGAAGCCGATGTTGCCGGCCACGTCGAGGTGCGGGAAGAGCGCGCCCTCCTGCGGGACGTAGCCCACCCGGCGGTCCTGCGGAGGGGTCGGTCGACCGGCGCCGGCCACGACCCGGTCGTCGAAGGTGATGGTGCCCGCGTCGGGGGTCAGGAACCCGGCGATCAGGCGCAGCAGGGTCGTCTTGCCGCAGCCGCTGGGTCCCAGCACCGCGGTGAGCGAGCCGTGCGGCACGTGCAGGCTGACGTCGTCGACCGCGAGGGTCGCCTCCTGTCCGGAGCCTGTCGACGGGAAGGACTTGCTCACCCCTGTCACGGTCAGCGCGCTCATGGGTGCAGTCTCTCCTGCCGCATGAGCAGCACCGTCGCGGGCACCGAGATGAGGACGAGGAGCAGGGCGTACGGGGCCGCCGCGCCGTACCGCAGCTCCGAGGAGGCCGACCAGAACTCGGTCGCCAGGGTGCGGGTGCCGATCGGGCTGAGCATCAGGGTGGCCGTGAGCTCGGTGGAGATGGCGAGGAAGACCAGCGCGGCGCCGGCGCCCAGGCTCGGCGCGATCAGCGGCAACGTGACCCGCCGTGCCGTCGCGATCGGCCCGGTGCCCAGGCTCTGCGCCACGTGGTCGAGCACCACGGGGGCCTGCTCGAGGCCGGAGCGCACCGACACCACCGCGCGGGGCAGGAAGAGGATCGCGTAGGCCACGACCAGCAGCAGGGCGGTCTGGTAGACGACCGGCACGAGGCGCAGGCTCGCCACGACCAGCGCCAGGCCGACCACGATGCCCGGCAGGGCGTTGGCGACGTACGTGCTCCGCTCGACGAGGGTGGTGAGCCGGCCGCGGTAGCGCACCGCCAACCACGCCACCGGCACCGCCGCGAGGGTGGTCGCGAGGGCTCCCAGGCCGGCCAGCACGACGGTCGAGCCGGTGGCGGAGAGCAGCTCGTCGAGGGGGAACTCGGTGGAGGTGCCCACCGCCAGCCAGTGCAGCAGGGCGTACGTCGGCACGCCGAGCGCGAGCACGACCAGCCCGGTGACGAGCAGCAGGAGGGGCCAGCGCAGGYCGCGCAGGGTGAGGGGCTCGGACAGGCGCGCCGTGCCCTGACCCACCCGGGCGTAGTGCCGGGTGCCGCGCAGGCGCAGCTCGGCGAGCAGCAGGAACAGGCACAGCAGCACCAGGACGCCAGCCATCGCGGTCGCCGCGGAGCCGTTGAAGGTGGAGCCGTACTGGTCGTAGATGGCGGTGGTGAAGGTCGGGAACCGGAGCAGGGCCAGCGCGCCGAACTCGGACAGCAGGTGCAGCCCGACGAGCAGCGTGCCGCCCAGCAGTGCGGGCCGCAGCTGGGGCAGGACCACCCGCGCGAACGTCTGCCACCGGGTGTGGCCGAGGGACCAGGAGGCCTCCTCCAGTGCCGGGTCGAGGCCACGCAGGGCGGCGACGGCGGGCAGGTAGACGAGGGGGTAATAGGAGAGCGTCACCACGAGCCAGGCCCCGCCGAAGCCGTGGATCGACCGGTCGAGGGACACCCAGGCGTAGCCGTTCACGAAGGCCGGCACGGCCAGCGGCGCGACGAGCAGCCCGTGCCACAGCCGGCGCCCGGGCAGGTCGGTGCGCTCCACGAGGAAGGCCAGCGCGACCCCCAGCACCGCGGTGGCGGCCATGGTGACCGCCGCCAGGCTGACGGTGTTGCGGAGCAGGTCCAGGATCCGCGGCCGGACGACGAGGTCCCAGAGCTCGGCCGGACCGATGATGACGATGTACGTCGCGACGTACAGCAGGGGGATCAKCGCGAGCAGCGCAACACCCACCCCTGCCGCGAGCAGCAGGGGTGGGGTCGAGGTGCGGGCGCCGGTCCTCAGAGCAGGCCGGCCTCGGTCATCAGCTCGGTCACCTTGGGACCGTTGAGGCTGGCGACGTCGACGGTCGGGGGCTCGAGCTCGTCGAAGGGCTTCACGTCCCGGTTGAGCTGGGCGTCCGGGTTCAGCGGGTACTCCAGCGCGTAGGACTCCGCCATGGCCTGCTGGGCGGTCGTGGAGGTCAGCCACTCGACGAACTCGCCGGCCGCCTCGGCGTGCTCCGAGCTCTTCAGGATGCCGGCGCCCGAGACCGACAGGAACGCGCCCGGGTCCTGGTCGCCGAAGAAGTACAGCTCGGAGCTGTCCGAGTCGGTGCCGTTCTCCTCGCGGTCGCGGTACCAGTAGTAGTGGTAGGCGATGCCGGCGTCGATCTCGCCCTCGTCGGCCGCCTGCATGACGACCAGGTTGTTCTGCAGCACGACGCCGTTGGCCGCGAGACCCTCGAGCCAGGTGCGGGTCGCGTCCTCGCCCTCGAGCTCGAGCACCGCCGACACGATGGCCTGGAAGTCGGCGCCCGTGGGGGAGAAGCCGACGCGGCCCTTCCACTCGGGATCGGCGAAGTCGAGGATGCTCTTCGGCAGGTCGGCCTCGGTGACGTTGTCGGTGTTGTACATGACCACCGTGGAGCGGGCCAGGAAGCCGGTCCAGGTGCCCGAGCTGGGGACGTACTGGGCGGGGATGTTGTCCAGCGCGGCCTGCGGCACGGGAGCGAAGAGGCCGGCGTTGTCGACGATGCTCATCGCCGGGGAGTTCTCGGTGAGGAACACGTCGGCGGGGGAGTCGTTGCCCTCCTCGACGATCTGGTTGGCCATCTCGAGGTCGCTGCCACTGCGGAGCTCGACGTCGAGGCCCGACTCCTCCTCGAAGAGCGGCACGATCTCGTCGAGGAGCTCCTCGTGCTGCGCGTTGTAGATCACCAGGTCGGGCGGGTTGATGATGCTGCAGGCGCCCAGGGGAGCGACCAGCAGCGCGGCGACGGTCGCGCCGGCCCATCGACGGGCGGTACGGCGCAGGGGGAGGGTCGGCATCGCAGGAGGGTCCTCGCGGTCGGCTGACGGTACGACGATTAGGGTCGGCTTACCTTAGTCGAGGGGGCGGCGGAGTCCGACATCGCGGCCATCTGGGGTTAGCGATCATTAACCAACGCGGCTAGTGTCTCCCCATGACCTTCGAGCTGTCCCCCGAGCACGAGCAGTTCCGTCGCAGCGTGCGCGAGTTCGCGCAGGCCCAGATCGCGCCGCACGCGGCGCAGTGGGACCGCGACCACCACTTCCCGACCGACGTGGTGCAGCAGATGGGCGACCTCGGCCTGATGGGCCTCACCGCCCCCGAGGAGTTCGGCGGCTCCGGCCTCGCCGGCGAGGACGGCGGCTTCACCTCGCTGTGCCTGGCCATCGAGGAGATCGGTCGCGTCGACCAGTCGATGGGGATCACCCTCGAGGCGGCGGTCGGCCTCGGCATCAACCCGATCCTGACCTTCGGCACCGACGAGCAGAAGCAGACGTGGCTGCCCGACCTCGTGTCGGGCCAGCGGCTCGCCGGCTTCGGGCTCACCGAGCCGGGCGCCGGCTCGGACGCCGGGGCGACCAGGACCAAGGCCGTGCTCGCCGACGGCGAGTGGATCGTCAACGGGTCCAAGCAGTTCATCACCAACTCCGGCTCCACGATCACCTCGCTGGTGACGGTGACCGCCCGCACCGGGGAGCGCGAGGGCGGCCGGCCCGAGATCTCGACGATCATGGTCCCCTCGGGGACGCCCGGCTTCACCGCCGAGAAGGCCTACGACAAGCTCGGCTGGCACGCCTCCGACACGCACCCGCTGTCCTTCGCGGACGCCCGGGTGCCCGAGTCGCACCTGCTCGGGGAGCGGGGGCGCGGCTACGCGCAGTTCCTCGCCACCCTCGACGACGGCCGCGTCGCGATCGCGGCGCTCGCCGTCGGCTGCATCCRGGCGTGCCTCGACCTGTCCCTGCAGTACGCCGGCGAGCGGCAGACCTTCGGCGGCCCGATCGGTCGCAAGCAGGGCGTCGCCTTCCAGATCAGCGACCTCCAGGTGATGCTCGACGCCTCGCGGCTGCTGACGTACAAGGCCGCCGCGATGAAGGACGCCATGGATGCCGGCCACCCGGTCTCCACCAAGGACTTCAAGCAGGCCGCGGCCGTCGCGAAGCTCTACGCCACCGAGTCGGCGGTCACCGCGACCCGCATCGCCACCCAGGTCTTCGGCGGCTACGGCTTCATGGAGGAGTACCCCGTCGTGCGCTTCTACCGCGACGCCAAGGTGCTCGAGATCGGTGAGGGCACCTCGGAGGTGCAGCGGATGCTCATCGCGCGGGGCCTCGGCCTGCCGGTCGAGTGAGCAACGCCTCCCGTCGCGACGCGCCGTGAGAAGCCGTTCCGGGCGGTGCGCGGGCTAGCCTTTCACCGTGACGCCGAGGGGACGCCGGCTGGCGGGGGAGATCTGGCGCTACCAGGCCGTCGGGCTGGTGGCGACCGTCGTCTCGGTGGTCCTCTTCAACCTGCTGGTGCACGGCTTCAACACCGAGGGCATGGCACCGCTCAACGACCAGCCGCAGACCGGCTACGTCATCGCCAACCTCGTCGGCACGGTGATCGCCTACCGGGGCACCCGGTCCTGGGCGTTCCGGCACCGCGACACCCGGCACCCCGACGGCGGCCGGACGGCGTTCGTAACGATCAGCCTCGTCACCATGCTCATCCCGATGGCGTGCCTGTGGATCAGCCGCAACGCCCTCGGGCTCGACGACCCGTACTCCGACAACGTCTCGGCGAACCTCATCGGGCTGGCCATGGCCAACGCGGCGCGCTTCGTGCTGACCCGCCAGCTCGTGTTCGACATCCGCGAGGAGATCGCCGAGGACGGCGTCACCACCCTCCCCTGACGCGGGACCGTGGCGCTCGACACATCACCCTCCCGAGGTGCACGATGTGGCGCATGAGACGTCTGGGACGACGGACGACGGCCCTCCTCGCGACCCTCGGGGTCGCGCTGTCCCTGGCCGGGTGCGGCGTCACCCGCGGCGACGACAGCCGCGACCTGCTGATGATCATCCCCAACAGTCCCGGGGGTGGGTACGACCAGACCGGCCGGGCCGCGGTGGGCGTCATGGAGGACAACGACGTCACCGGCGGCAGCTTCACGGTGGAGAACGTGATCGGGGCCGGGGGCGCGGCGGCCATGACCCAGCTCATCGGCGAGGCCGGCGACGAGCACACGATGATGACCGTGGGACTCGGCGTCGTCGGCTCGACGTACTCCTTCGCCAGCGGCTACGGCCCGCTCGACGCGACCCCGATCGCCCAGCTGATGAGCGAGCCGGAGGGCATCCTGGTGCCGGACGACTCGCCGTTCGAGACCGTCGACGACTTCGTCGAGGCGTGGAAGGCGGACCCTGGATCCCTGGCCATCGGCGGGGGCTCCTCGCCCGGCGGCCCGGACCACCTCTTCCCGATGCAGCTGGCCGACGAGGTCGGCATCGATCCCCAGGACGTCAACTACGTGTCCTACGACGGCGGTGGACCACTCACCAGCGCCCTGCTCGGCAGCAAGATCGACGCCGGGTTCTCCGGGCCTGCGGAGTTCCTCGGCAGCGTGGAGAACGGCGAGCTGCGGATGCTGGCCGTGTCGGGTGAGGAACGCTCCCCGCAGGACGCCTTCGCCGACGTGCCCACCCTGACCGAGTCGGGCATCGACCTGGTGTTCCTGAACTGGCGGGGGCTGCTCGCCCCGCCGGACATCTCCGACGAGCGACGCGACGAGCTCGTCGGCTATCTCGAGTCCATGCACGACACGTCGGAGTGGCAGGACACGCTCACCGAGAACGGCTGGACCGACGACTTCAAGACCGGTGACGACTTCGAGTCCTTCCTGCAGGAGCAGGACACCCGGGTCTCCACCACCCTGACGGATCTGGGGCTCATCTGATGGCCGACACCCGAGCACCTCGCACCGAGCCCGTCGAGGTCGACCGCGCGCAGTACGGCCTGGCGGCCGTCCTGGCGCTGGTCGGGCTCTGGACGATCATCGACGCCCGCGGCCTCAACGTCGGCTTCGGTGACCCCATCGGCCCGCGCGTCTTCCCCTACGTCGTGGGCGCGTCGATGATCGTGCTCGCCGTGCTCCTCGCGGTGGCCACCGCCCGCGGCGACGTGGCCGAGGGCGAGGAGGGCGAGGACGTCGACCTCACGAGCCCGGCCGACTGGCAGACCGTCGGCAAGCTGGCCGGGATCATGCTGCTCAACGTGCTGCTGGTCAACGTGCTCGGGTGGGCGGTCACCGGCGGGCTGCTGTTCGCGGGCTGCGCCTGGGCGCTGGGGTCGCGCACCCTGGTCCGCGACCTCGTCGTGGGCGTCGTGATGGCGGTGGCGACCTGGTACTTCTTCTACGTCGGCCTCGACGTGCCGCTGGCGCCCGGGATCCTGGACGGGGTGCTCTGAGATGGACACCCTGAACCTGCTCCTCGACGGCTTCGCCAGCGCGCTCACGCCGCAGAACCTGGCGTTCTGCGCGATCGGAGTGCTCCTGGGCACGTTCGTCGGCGTGCTGCCCGGCATCGGCCCGGCCATGGCCGTGGCACTGCTGCTGCCGCTGACCTTCGGCCTCGAGCCGACCCAGTCGTTCATCCTCTTCGCCGGCATCTACTACGGCGGCATGTACGGCGGGTCGACGACCTCGATCCTGCTCAACACCCCCGGCGAGTCCGCTTCGGTGATGACGGCCATCGAGGGCAACAAGATGGCCAAGAAGGGCCGTGCCGCCCAGGCGCTGGCCACCGCGGCGATCGGGTCCTTCATCGCCGGCACCATCGGCACCCTGCTCGTCGCGTTCTTCACCCCGAGCCTGGCGCGGGTCGCGGTCAACATCGGGGCGCCGTCGTTCTTCGCGATCATGCTGTTCTCCCTCGTGCTCGTCACCGCGGTGCTGGGCTCGTCCAAGCTGCGCGGCTTCATCGGGCTCTCGATCGGCCTCACCATCGGGCTCGTCGGTCTCGACCTCTCGACCGGCCAGGCGCGCCTCACCGGTGGGGTCCTCCAGCTCGCCGACGGCATCGACATCGTGGTGGTGGCCGTGGGCATCTTCGCGATCGGCGAGGCCATGTGGATCGCCGCCCACCTGCGCCGGGCCCCGCTCGACGTGATCCCGGTGGGGCGGCCCTTCATGAGCCGCGAGGACTGGTCGCGCTCGTGGAAGCCGTGGCTGCGCGGCACCGCCCTCGGCTTCCCGTTCGGCGCGCTGCCGGCCGGTGGCGCGGAGACGCCGACGTTCATGTCCTACGTGCTGGAGCGCAAGCTCTCGCGCAGGTCCGACGAGTTCGGCCACGGCGCCATCGAGGGCGTCGCCGGGCCGGAGGCGGCCAACAACGCGAGCGCCGCCGGCATGTTCGTGCCCCTGCTGGCCCTGGGCCTGCCGGTGACCGCGACGGCGGCGGTGCTGCTCGCCGCCATGCGCACCTACGGCATCGTGCCCGGGCCCACGCTGATGGCCGACCAGCCCGACCTGGTGTGGACGCTGCTCGCCAGCCTGCTCATCGGCAACACGCTGCTGCTGATCATCAACCTGCCGCTCGCACCGCTGTGGGCCAAGCTGCTGCGGATCCCGCGCCCGCAGCTCTACGCCGGGATCCTGTTCTTCGCCTCGCTGGGTGCCTATGCCGTGAACCAGAGCGCCTTCGACGTCGCGCTGCTGCTGGTCTTCGGCGCCGTCGGCTTCGCCGTACGCCGCTTCGGCATCCCGATCCTGCCACTCATCCTCGGGGTCATCATCGGTCCGCTCATGGAGACCAAGATGCGCGAGGCGCTCGACCTGTCGAACGGCGCGATCAGCGGGCTGTTCAACGAGCCRCTGGCCATCTTCGTCTACGTCCTCATCGTGCTCGCGCTGGTCGTCCCCACGGTCCTGTCCCGGGTCCGTGGCCCCGTGCCCCACCCCGTGTCCAACGAGTCGGAGGTCTCCTGATGGCGGTCGTGATCGGTTTCATCCCCGACGAGTACGGCGACGCCGCGCTCGCCTACGGCATCGGCGAGGCGCAGCGGCGCGGGACCCGCATCGTCATCGTCAACAGCACCAAGGGCGACGCCCTGGTCGACAAGCGCTACCTCGCGGAGGACGACAAGGTCACCCTCGAGGAGCAGCTGGCGGCCAGCGGGGTCGAGCACGAGCTGCGCCAGACGACGGGCAAGGACATCGCCGATGAGATCCTCGCCGTGGCCAAGGAGGTCGTCGCCGACGTGATCGTCATCGGGATCCGGCACCGCACCCCGGTCGGCAAGCTGATCATGGGCAGCGTCGCGCAGAGCGTCATCATCGACGCGACCTGCCCGGTGATCGCGGTCAAGCCGAACTGACGCCCGTCCCGTTCCACAGCGCGGTCCACGTGTGGCCGAGCTCGACGACCAGCTCGCGCAGCAGCGGCAGGCTGACGCCGACGACGTTGTGGTGATCGCCCTCGATCCGGGTGACGAACGCGCCACCGAGGCCGTCGACGGTGAAGGCTCCGGCCACCACCAGCGGCTCGCCGGTCGCGACGTACGCCGCGATCTCGTCGTCGCTCAGCTCGGCGAAGTGGACCGTCGTGCTCGCCGTCGCCGCGGCCACCCGCCCGGAGGACACCTCACGCAGGCAGTGCCCGGTGTGCAGCACCCCGACGCGGCCCCGCATCGCCCGCCACCGCTCGACGGCCACCGCCGCGGTGCCGGGCTTGCCCAGGGCCTCGCCGTCGAGCTCCAGCACCGAGTCGCAGCCCAGCACCAGCGCCCCGGTGGGCACGTCCTCGCGACCGGCCACCGCCGCACACTTCAGCTCGGCCAGCTGGAGGGCGAGCTCGGCCGGCGGCAGGCCGTCGAGCTGGGACTCGTCGACACCGCTGACGATCACCGTCGGGTCGACCCCGGCGGAGCGGAGGGTGGCCAGGCGGGCGGGGGAGGCGGAGGCGAGGACGAGCTGCATGGTGCCGACCCTAGGACGTCGCTCGACCTGTGGACCGAGCGCCCGGTGGGCCGAGCGCCCTACAGGCGGGCCAGGGCCGCCCGCAGCGGGTCGAGGCCGATCGAGCCGAGGTCGAGCGCGGCGCGGTGGAAGGCCTTGAGGTCGAAGTCGTCGCCCTGCCGGGCCCGCACGTCGTCGCGGGCCTGGAGCCAGATCCGCTCGCCGACCTTGTAGGAGGGCGCCTGCCCCGGCCAGCCGAGGTAGCGGTTGATCTCGAAGTCGAGGACGTCGGACTCGATCTGGCTGTGGATGCCGAGGAACTCGCGCCCCAGCTCGGGGGTCCACGGCTCGCCGGGGTGGAAGGCGCTGTGCCCGGTCCCCAGGGTGTTGTCGGCGGGGATGTCCAGCTCGAGGTGCATGCCGATGTCGACGATCACGCGCGCGGCCCGGAAGGACTGCGCGTCGAGCATGCCGAGGCGGTCGGCCGGGTCGGACAGGTGGCCGAGGTCGTCCATCAGCCGCTCGGCGTACAGGGCCCAGCCCTCGCCGTGRCCGCTGACCCAGCACATGAGGCGCTGCCAACGGTTGAGGCTCTCGCTGCGGTACGCCGTCTGCGCCACCTGCAGGTGGTGGCCCGGGACGCCCTCGTGGAAGACGGTCGTCACCTCGCGCCAGGGGTAGAAGTCCTCGATGCCGTCGGGCACCGACCACCACATGCGACCGGGGCGGACGAAGTCCTCGGAGGGACCGGTGTAGTAGATGCCGCCGTCGTTGGTGGGGGCCAGCATGCACTCGATGCGGCGGATCGGCTCGGGGATGTCGAAGTGCACGTCGGCCATCTCGGCCAGCGTGCGGTCGGCGAGCTCCTGCATCCAGTCCCGGAAGGCCTCGCGGCCGTGCACCACGCGAGCGGGGTCGGCGTCGAGGAGCGCGACCGCCTCGGCGACCGTGGCACCCGGCGCGATGCGGTCGGCGGTGGCGGCCATGTCGTCGGCCAGGCGCTGGAGCTCCTGCCACCCCCAGGCGTAGGTCTCCTCGAGGTCGACCGTGGCGCCGAGGAAGTAGCGGCTGGTCAGCTCGTAGTGCTCGCGGCCGACGGCCTCCTTGTCGCGGCCCTGCGGCTCGAGCTCGTCGGCGAGGAACAGCCCGAA
Source organism: Nocardioides sp. P5_C9_2 (assembly GCF_054049555.1). NCBI lineage: Bacteria > Bacillati > Actinomycetota > Actinomycetes > Propionibacteriales > Nocardioidaceae > Nocardioides > Nocardioides sp. P5_C9_2. Next base: position 299 of record NZ_JBFUMD010000048.1, on the reverse strand, counting down.
GTCGGCGAACGCCCGGGTGGCCGCCCGGGCGTGCTGGCGCATCCGGTCGGCGAGCTCGCCGGTGGGGGCGCAGCGCTCGACGAGGCCGGCGAAGAAGTCGCCGCTCGCGCCCGTCTCGCCCGTCCAACCGCGGATCTGCTCGACGACCTTGGCGTACTGCGCGGACGCGGACACCCGGCCGCGGGCAGCCTCGTCGGCCAGGGTGACGCGGTAGCCCTGGACGGCGCCCGGGATCGCGGCGAGCCGGGCGTCGATGAGCTCGTGGGCCGCCGCACCGTCCGTGGACATCAGGTCGAAGA
>NZ_JBFUMD010000047.1:0-12761 GCF_054049555.1 Nocardioides sp. P5_C9_2 | reverse complement strand
GGCCTGCTCGCGCCCCATGCCCGCCCTCCCCTGCCCGGCGCTCTGCCCGTCGCCGCGGTGCAGGATCTCCAGCAGGGTCCTGCCGCGCAGCTCGGGGTGGTCGTGGGTCTGCACGAACCACCCGGGGCGCACCCGGGCCCCCAGCTTGGCCTTGCCCGTGTGCGGCACCGGTGCGGGCGGCTCGCCCACGGGGCGGTGCTCGACGTCGGGGTCGCTGCCGCCGGCCGCGAGCAGCCGCAGGAAGTGCGACTTGCCGGAGCCGTTGGAGCCGAGGACGGCGACCCGCTCGCCGTACCAGACCTCGAGGTCGAAGGGCCTCATCAGCCCGGTGAGCTCGAGGTCGGTGCACACGACCGCACGCTTGCCGGTGCGGCCACCCTTGAGGCGCATCGTCACCTGCTGCTCGCGGGGCTGCTCCATCGGTGGGCCGGCCTCCTCGAACTTGCGCAGCCGCGTCTGGGCGGCGCGGTACTGCGAGGACATGCCGTCGTTGTACTCGGACTTGATCTTGAGCCGCAGCACGAGCGCCTTGATCTTGGCGTGCTCCTCGTCCCARCGGCGGCGCTGCTCCTCGAAGCGGAGGAACCGGTCCTCGCGGGCCTCGTGGTAGCTCGTGAAGCCGCCGGGGTGCGTCCACACCAGGTTGCCGGCGGCACCGAGCTCGACGGTGACGATGCGGGTCGCGGTGTTGGCGAGCAGCTCGCGGTCGTGGCTGATGAACAGGATGGTCTTGGCCGACTCGCGGATCCGCTGCTCGAGCCAGATCTTGCCGGGCACGTCGAGGTAGTTGTCGGGCTCGTCGAGCAGCAGCACCTCGTCGGGACCGCGCAGCAGGTACTCCAGGACGAGTCGCTTCTGCTCGCCGCCGGACAGGGTCGACAGCGAGCGGTGCTTCGCCCGGTCGAAGGCCAGGCCCATGGAGGCGACGGTGCACGTGTCCCACGTGACCTCGAGGTCGTAGCCGCCGGCGTCGGCGTACTCCGACAACGCCTCGGCGTAGCGCATCTGCGTCGCCTCGTCGTCGGTCTCCATGAGCGCGAGCTCGCACTCGTCGACCGCGCGGGCGGCGGCCTGCACACGGGGCGGCGCGACGCTGAGCAGCAGGTCCGCGACGGTCTCGTCGATCCCACCGTGACCGACGAACTGGCGCATCACGCCGAGCCCTCCGGAGCGCGTGACCGCGCCCGCGTGCGGGACCAGGTCACCGGTCACGATCCGCAGCAGTGTCGTCTTGCCGGCACCGTTGGCGCCGACGAGGGCGACCTTCGCGCCGTCGCCGACCCGGAAGGAGACCTCGTCCAGCAGTACTCGTCCGTCGGGCAGCTCGTAGCGCACTCCCGACACATCCACATGTCCCACGGGGCTCATTGTCCGCTACGCCCGCGCCGGGGACCACGCGTTAAAATCCGGCGGGCGGCGTTTCGGAAGTGGTCTGGACCACCTTAGGGTGTGGGGCATGTCCGTCCAGAGCGAGCAGTCCACGTCCTCCGTCCCGAAGTGGCGCATCATCGGCCCCGGCCTCGTCGTCGCCGCCACCGGCGTCGGTGCGGCCGACCTCGTCGCCACCCTCATCGCCGGGCAGAAGTTCGGTTACACGCTGCTGTGGTGCGTGGTCGTGGGGTGCCTGATGAAGATCGTGCTGGTCGAGGGGGCGGGCCGCTACTCCCTCGCCACGGGACGCACCATCTTCGAGGGCTGGCGCTCGCTCGGCATCTGGACGACGTGGTACTTCGCGCCCTACATCGTCATCTGGGGCTTCGTGTACGGCGCCGCCGCGATGGCCGGGACCGGCCTGGCGCTCGCGGGACTCACCGGGGCCCTGTCGGTGACGTGGTGGGGCATCATCTCCGGCCTGATCGGCCTGGCCCTGGTGTGGTCCGGCCGCTACAGCGTCTTCGAGAAGGTGCTCGCCGCCCTGGTCGGGCTCATGTTCGTCACCATGGTCGGCGCCGCGCTGCTGACCACGCCCAACATCCCCGAGCTCCTGACCGGTCTCGCCCCCCGCATCCCCGACGGCGGTCTCGTCAACACCCTGGCCCTGGCCGGCGGCGTCGGCGGCACCATCACCCTCGCGGCGTACGGCTACTGGCTGCGCGAGAAGGGCTGGGCCACCCCGGCGTACATGCGCGTCATGCGCATCGACAACACGGTCGCCTACGTCGTGACCGGCATCTTCGTGCTCGCCACCCTCGTCGTCGGCGCCGAGCTGCTCTACTCCACCAGCGTCGCGATCGAGAGCGGCGACGCGGGTCTCCTCGACCTGGGCGTCGTGCTCCAGGACCGCTACGGCCAGTGGGCCGGCAAGGTCTTCCTCGTCGGCTTCTGGGCCGCCGCGATGTCCTCGCTGGTCGGCGTCTGGAACGGCGTGAGCCTGATGTTCGCCGACTTCATGACCAACGTGCGCGGCGGGCACAGCGACGACGCGGACGCCCGCGCCGGCGGCACGTGGTACAAGGCCTACATCCTGTGGCTGACCTTCCCGCCGATGGCGATGCTCTTCCTCGGCAAGCCGGTCTGGCTGATCCTGGCGTACGGCGTGCTGGGCGCGTTCTTCATGCCGTTCCTGGCCGTCACGCTGCTGTGGCTGCTCAACACCGACCGCACGCCGGCCGAGTGGCGCAACAAGCTGCACTCCAACGTGCTGATGGCGATCATCGCGCTGGCCTTCGTCGCCTTGTGCGTCAACGAGGTGCGCAAGGCCGTCGCGGGGGCCTAGCCGTCAGGCGCCGGTGGGGTGCCTCACCCAGACGTTGGGCTCCACGTAGACCGCCGTGCCGTGCTCGGCGTCGCACAGCACCGGCGCGAGGGCGCCGGGCACCTCCACCGCGCCGGTGCGGTCGAAGGGAAGCCCGGTCCACTCCCGCCACTCCGCGACCGTGCCGGGGATGACCATCGAGCGGGGCGCGACGCTGTCGATGCGGCCCCCGGCGCGCACGTGGACGCGCAGCCACGGGTCGACGGGCAGGCCGTCCTCCCGGGTGCGGGAGGCGTAGTGGGCCATCGGCTCGTGGACGTCGGCCTTGCCGTTGGGCCGCACCGGGGCGAGGAGCTCGGAGAAGCCGAGGCGGCCGGCGTTGTCGCGCAGGGCCGCCACGATGYCACCGGAGAGGCCGGTGCCCTGGAGGTCCGGTCGGACGGCGATCTCGACGGCGGAGACGGCGTTCGGCTCCTCCTTCCACAACCGGGTGAGCAGGCCGCTGCGGATCGCGGCGTCCCAGCCCGCCTCCGGCAGCTCGTCGCCGTCGAGCCGGAAGGGCACCGAGTGCGCCTTGGCCACCATCACGCCGTCCTGGTCGAGGCAGACCAGCACGAACTCGGCGAACTCCTCCAGCGACGCGTAGTAGCCGTTGCCGATCGGGTCGTGCTTCATGAACTCGGGCCACGAGGTCTCGAGGTCCCAGAAGACGTCCATGAGGGCGGGGCGCTCGGCCAGGGTCACGATCTCGAGGTCCATGGCTCCATCCTCGCCGGGTGGGCAACCGATGTGGCTGGACTCAGGTGCGCTCGGCGACGCGGCGGGCCGCGATCTGCAGGACGTCCCACGTCGAGGAGAACGGCGGGGCGTAGGCCAGGTCCATCCACGCGAGGTCGTCGACGGTGCCGCCCGCCCACAGCACCGCGGCGGCGGTGTCGACGCGCTTGCCTGCCCCGCGTCCGCCCACGACCTGCACGCCGAGCAGCCGGCGGGTGACCCGGTCGGCCATCACCCACAGGGCGATCGGATCCGCCTCGGGCATGTAGCCGGTGGCGGTGGTCCCCTCGGTCACCAGGATGACGGGGTCGTGACCGGCCTCCTCGGCCTCCGCACGGCCCAGGCCCGTCCGGGCGATCTCGAGGTACTGCCCGTCCGCGGCGAACCGGGTGATCGAGGTGTCCACGATCCCCTGGAAGGCCAGCGTCCCGCCGGCGAGGCTGTCGCCGAGCGCGCGTCCGTGCTTGGTGGCGTGCGTGCCCAGGGGCCTGAAGACCCAGCGGTCGTCGATGCGGCGGCGCACCTCGCAGCAGTCGCCGGCGGCCCACACCCCGTCGGCCACGCGGCCGTGCGGGTCCGGGCGCAGGGCGCCGTTGTCGGAGCGCTCGAGACCCGATCCGTCCAGGAAGGCGGTGCCCGGCCGCACCCCGATGGCCAGCACGACGAGGTCGGCGTCGCGGCCGCCGCCCTCCCAGCGCACGCCGGTGACGCGCTCGCCCTCGAGCTCCAGGCCGCTCACCTCGACGCCGAGCACGACCTCGGCGCCGGCGTCGCACAGCGCCACGTCCACCCGCTCGGACATCTCGTCCTCGAGCAGCGCCAGTCCCCGCCCGCGGGTCACCACGGTCACCCCGAGCCCGCGACGCAGGGCCGCCTCCGCGACCTCCACGCCGATGTAGCCGGCCCCGACGACGACCACGTGCGCCCCGTCGCCCGCCCGCTCGAAGCGGTCCAGCCACGCGGCCCCGTCGTCGAGCGTCTTGACCGGCCCGACCATGTCGTACGGCGTGCCGTCGGGTCGCAGCGCCCAGTCCGGCACGATCGCCGGGGCGCCGGTGGCGACCACCAGCTCGTCGTACTCCAGGGTGTCGCCGACGGCCGTGGTGACCGTGCGCCCGGCGGTGTCGACGGCGACGACCTCGGTGCCGAGGCGCAGGTCGATGCCGGCATCACGGTGCTGCTCGGCGGTCCGGGCGACGAGCTCGTCGGCGGAACCCACCTCTCCGGCCATCCAGTACGGGATGCCGCACGCGGAGTACGACGTGTGGCTGCTGCGCTCGAGGACGGTGATCGCGAGCTCGCGACCGGTGCGCCGGGCGGTGCGCAACGCCTGGTGGGCCGCCGACATGCCGGCCGCGTCGGCCCCGACCACCACGACCCGGGTGACGGCGCCGCTCATTCCTCGGTCTGCTTCGCCCACAGGTTGATGCCGGCATCCACGGCGTGCCGGTCGATCGCGGCCAGCTCGTCGTCGGTCAGCGGCGGACCGTCGAGGGCGTCGAGGTTGGTGTCGAGCTGCGCCACGCTGCTGGCCCCGATCACCGCGCTGGTCACGCGCGGGTCGCGCAGCGCCCACTGGAGGGCGAGCTGGGCCAGCTTCTGCCCGCGCTGCCGCGCGATGCCGTCCAGGGCACGCACCCGCTCGAGCACCTCGTGCTCCAGACCGGCCAGCGTGCTGTCGTCGCGGGCCGCGCGACTGTCCTGCGGGACGCCGTCGAGGTACCGGTCCGTGAGCAGCCCCTGGGCGAGCGCGGTGAAGACGATGCAGCCCATCCCCTGCTCCTCGAGCTCGTCGAGGAGGCTCTGCCCGCCGGCGTGGGGCGCCTCGATCCAGCGGTTGAGCATCGAGTACGACGGCTGATGGATGAGGAGCGGGGTGCCGAGCTCACGGGCGACGGCYGCCGCCTCGCGCGTCTTGTCGGCGGAGTACGACGAGATCCCGGCGTACAGCGCGCGGCCGCTGCGGACGGCGGTGTCGAGCGCCGCCATCGTCTCCTCGACGGGCGTCTCGGCGTCGAACCGATGGCTGTAGAAGATGTCGACGTAGTCCAGCCCGAGCCGCGCCAGGGACTGGTCGAGGCTGGCCAGGACGTACTTGCGGCTGCCGCCGCCCTGGCCGTAGGGGCCAGGCCACATGTCGTAGCCGGCCTTGGTCGAGATGACGAGCTCGTCGCGGTAGGGCGCGAAGTCGTCGCGCAGGTAGCGCCCGAAGTTCTCCTCGGCGCGCCCGTAGGGCGGACCGTAGTTGTTGGCCAGGTCGAAGTGCGTCACGCCCCGGTCGAAGGCCCGGCGCAGGATCGCCCGCTGGATCTCCTCGGGGCGGTCGGTCCCGAAGTTCTGCCACAGGCCCAGGCTGAGCGCGGGGAGCTTGAGCCCGCTGCGCCCCGTGGAGCGGTAGCCCATCGAGTCGTAGCGGTCCTCGGCTGCTTCGTACGTCATGGAGCCACTCTCGCAGGTGCTGGGGCGGCCGCAGTTGCGGCGCCGCTCTAGCGTGGAGGGATGGCAGGGGTACGACGGGTGGCCGCGATCGTGCTCGGCGGCGCGCTGCTCTCCGGGTGCTCCTCGCCCTGGGCCGCACCCCCGACGCCCGACCCCACGGAGTCGTCGCCGGAGCCGCGCCCCTCTCCCACCCGGGACTCCCCTGCTCCGCCGCCACCGTGGGTGTCGCCGTACGTCACCCCCTCGGCCACCGCGGAGTCCGAGCCGGAGTCCGTGCCGCCGGCCGGGGAGCCGCGCCGGGCCTTCCTCACCGTGCCACGGCTGGGGCTGCGGGACTTCCCGGTGGTGCGCTACCGCGGGTCGCCCGACGACGCGGCCGGCACGGACATCCAGAACGGCGGCTCGCTCGCGTCCCCGCGTGGCTCCGGCGGCGGTGTCGCGGCCGGGGCCGTCGGCAACCACGTCATCACCGGGCACCGCCTCTCCTCCACCCAGCCGTTCCGCTACCTGCCCTCGCTGCCGCGCGGCAGCCGGGTGCTCGTGCGGGTCGGCGACACCGTGCACGTCTACGAGGTACGCCGCACCCGCTGGACGTCGTTCCGGTCCCGGTCCTCGCTGGCCGCCCAGCGCGCCCCCGTTCCCGGCCGGCCCGGCGTGGAGGCAACCCGTCCGATGATCACGCTGTCCACCTGCGCGACCCTCGAGGACCACGCGGCCGGGAACTACTGGGCGGACGAGTTCGACAACCCCGAGCACCGGATCGACAAGATCGGCGTCCTGGTCGCCACCCGTCCCGCCTGACCCCTACCCTCCGCTCATGCCCAGCACCGACATCGCCGTCCACGACTGGCACATCGAGGAGCGCGAGTACCGCCGCCACGAGCAGCGCCGCGGTCGTCGGCATGCCTTCGAGTCCCTCGACCCGACCCGGACGGCCTTGGTGGTCGTCGACATGGTCGCCTTCTTCGTCGAGCCCTCGGCGTACTGCCGCGGCATCGTCCCCCAGATCAACCTGCTCGCCGACGAGCTCCGCGCCGCGGGCGGGGTGGTGGCCTGGGTCGTCCCGGGTCACAGCGACCCCACTGCGCGCGATCGCGAGCACCTGGGCGACGAGATCGCCGAGCTCTACGCCCGCTCCGGTGGCGCGGGGACGCCCGCCGAGCGTCTGTGGCCCGCGCTCGCGGTCGCCGACGAAGACCTGGTCGTCGAGAAGACGGCGCACAGTGCCTTCTTCCCCGGCCGCAGCCCTTTGGCCGGGCTGCTGGCCGATCGCGGGATCGACACCGTGGTCGTGACCGGCACCGTCACCAACGTGTGCGTCGAGGGCAGCGTCCGCGACGCGGCCACCCTCGGCCTCCGCGTCATCCTGGTCGCCGACGGTTGCGCCGCGATGCGCGATCAGGACCACAACGCGGCCCTCCACGTCGTCTACCGCTCGTTCGGCGACGTGCGTCCCACCGACGAGGTCGTCAACCTCATCCGCGGGCACTGACCGGGCAGTTGCGTCGCGCTGGGAGGCGTCGACCGGGCACTTGCGTAGCGCTGGGAGGCGCCGACCGGGCACTTGCGTAGCGCTGGCTCGCGCCGAGCGGGCACTTGCGTCGCGGTCGAAATCTGGCCCGCCGGAGTCGCCGGAAAGTGGTGTCCACCATCCGGTCAGAACCGCTCTGCGGAGGGGTTCGTTGTCGGTGGTCCCTGCTGGAATGGACCCATGCCCGAGACCACCGCACCCGCTCTGCCGGAGACCCCGGCCGGGCTGTTGCGCGCGGTCCGTGAGCACAAGCAGGCAGCCGATCGGGCGGACGTCGAGATGATGCGGCTGGGGTTGCACTGGGCCGATCTGCACCTCGCGGACCCGGAGTTCGCCCAGGCGTGCTTCCAGTCGCCGAAGACGTTCGCCGGCGAGGGATCGCCGATGATCGATGAGTTCTGCGTCCCGGAGTTCGCGACGATGCTGGGACGCACCAACGACAGCGCGGGCCGGTTCCTGACCGCGTGCGTGGAGGTCGCCTACCGGCTCCCCAGGTTGTGGGGTGCCGTGCAGGCCGGCCTCGTGGCCGGCTGGCGCGCCCGGCTGATCGCCGACTCCACGCTGGAGCTGACGCTGCAGGCCGCGACGTACGTCGATGAGCAGGTGTTCTGGTGCGCCTCCCGGCTCACCCCCGCGGCCCTGGACCGGGTGGTGCAGGAGGCCCGGGTCCGGCACATGCCCGACGCCGTCGCCGAGGCATTGGCGAAGTCGGCGGACAAGCGGCACGTCACCTTCGACCTCCAGCAGGTCTCCTACGACGGCACCATGGGCCTGGAGGCGGCCCTGGAGATCCCCGACGCCCTTGCCCTGGCCGCGGCGGTGAAGAGCGGGGCCGAGCACCTCGCGAAGCTGGGGTCGACCGACACCGTCGACGGACGCCGGGCCACCGCGCTGGGCGACCTCGCGCGTCATCAGCTCACCATCGGTTTCGACGACAATCCAGCTGACGCCGAGGCCACGCCTGTCCCGTCTCGTGCTGCTGCGCCGGTCACCCAGGTCGTCCTCTACGCGCACCTGTCCGCCGACGCGATCACCCGCCACGCCCAGACGGTGCCGTCCGGCGGTGAGGYGTTGGTCGCGCGGCTCGAGCAGGCCGGCCAGCGGTTGGTGTCGGTGGAGCAGCTCCGCATCTGGTGCGGTCGCCCCGACGTGSSCGTGGTCGTGAAGCCCGTGATCGACCTGCGCGAGCGCCTGGAGTGCCAGGGCTACCAGCCCACCGAGAAGATCCGCGAGCACGTCATCGTCCGGGACGGGACGTGCGTGTTCCCGTGGTGTGGCCGCAACGCCCGACACTGCGACCTCGACCATGTGGTCCCCTACGACCACGACCACCGCGAGGACGGCGGCCCGACGTCCACCGACAACCTCGCCGCCCTGTGCCGGCTGCACCACCGGCTCAAGACCCACGCCCGGTGGAGGTATGAGATGACCGAGCCCGGGGTCTTCGACTGGACCAGCCCGCTGGGTCACACCTACCGCCGTGACCACACCGGCAGCACCGCGACTGGACGCGCCTGGCCCCAACCCGACCAGCCCGGCCACCTCACCGGGCGGCTCATCGAGCTCCCCGACCTCCCCGACCTCCAGACCCTCCAGACCCTCCAGTCCCTGCGCGCCCACCCGCCCGACCAGTAGCGACCCCGCCCCACACCCCGCCCCAGCGACACCGGCGGGGCCACCGGCACGTCCGGACGAAGGCGCAACCGGCGCGGCCGCAGCGGAGATGCATGGGACCGCAAACCCGCGGCGTACCAGCGGCTTCGCCCACGTGCCACGATGACCCCGTCCGCTCCACCTCACACGAACGGAACTCACATGGGCCTCATCTTCCCCGTCTCCGAGGACACCCCGGACGACAAGGACGCCGCGTTCGAAGACTTCGCGACCGACTGGTCGGACACCTGGATGGTCGAGGTCGACACGGACTTCGACGATGAGGAGGCCGGCGACGTGGTCCGCCTCGGGCCCATGGGCGCCCAGGCGGCGTGGGACCTCGCCAGCGCGCTGGACGAGAAGCGCTCGGACTGGACGATGGTGATCCTGCCGCTCTTCTCCGACACCGACGTCGACTCGATCATCGAGCAGATCGAGTCCTGAGCCGGAGCGGCGGCGGGCTCAGACCCGCCGCGACTCCAGCACCCGGAATCCCTTGACGGACGCGAGGCGTGTCGTCGGGTAGCCCTGCTCCCCGAGCCACCGCTGGAGCGAGTCAGCGCCCAGGTTCTTGCCGACCACCATCACGGCACGCCCGCCGGGGGCGAGGCGGGGCAGCCACGTGAGCAGCAGCTCGTGCAGCGCCTCCTTGCCGATCCGGATCGGCGGGTTGGACCAGATCTCGTCGAACTGCATGTCCGATGGCACGTCAGCGGCCCGGCAGGCGACGAAGTGGCCCTCCACGCCGAGCGCTGCGGCGTTCTCGTTGGCGAGCAGGATCGCCCGTTCGTTGACCTCCAGCCCGATCACCGACGACAGCGGCACCGCCGCGGCGATGCCGAGCCCGATGACGCCGTACCCGCAGCCCAGGTCCAGGAAGCGACCCGCGACCGGCGGCTCGAGCTCGCGGAACAGCACCGCGGTCGCATGGTCGAGGTGTCCCCGGCTGAACACCCCCGCGCCGCTGGTCAGCTCCAGCTCGTGGCCCCACACGGACGCCGTGAACGTCTCCCGCTCGAACGGCGCGGTGGGGTCCGCGGAGAAGTAGTGCTCCTCAGTCATCGATGGCCTCCCTGGTGTTGCGGGCCCGCTCGGCCTGCGCGGCGAGCTCGGCGCCCTGGGGGTAACCGACCTCCTCCAGCGTCAGCCCGTGTGCGTGCATGACGGTCAGTGCGGGGTCGCGTCGGCGCGCGACCATCAGCTCGGCCGCCCACTCCGGCGGCTTGCGCCCGTCCCCCACGGCGAGCAGGCAGCCGACGAGCGAGCGCACCATGCTGTGGCAGAAGGCGTCGGCGACCACCCGGGCCACCGCGATGCCGGTCTCGTCGCGGCTCCACGACAGCTCCGTCAGGGTACGGACGGTGGTCGCGCCCTCGCGCCGCTTGCAGAACGACCCGAAGTCGCGGAGCCCGATCAGCGAGGCGGCGGCACCGTTCATCGCGTCGAGGTCGAGCGAGCGCGGCCAGGCCAGCACGTGCGAGCGCAGCAGGGGGTCGACCAGGACGGGGTCGTCGGCCACCCGGTAGGCGTAGCGACGCCAGGTCGCGGAGAAGCGGGCATCGAAGCCCTCCGGCGCCACGGACCCACGATGGACCCGGACATCCGCGGGCAGCAGGCCGTTCAGGCGACGCACGAGAGCCGCAGGCGGCGGCTCCGCGGACCTCCCGGCCGCGCGCGCCAGGTCCTCGGGTGACACGTCCAGGTGGACGACCTGCCCCCGTGCGTGGACGCCGGTGTCGGTGCGTCCGGCACACACGACCCGCACGACGGGCAGCCGGAACACCGTCGCCAGCGCGTCCTCGAGCGTCGCCTGCACCGTCCGCAGCGACGGCTGGGTCGCCCAGCCCCTGAAGTCGGTCCCGTCGTAGGACAGGTCGAGCCGGATGCGCACCCGACGATCCTAGGCGGCTCTCGAGGGCCTCCCCCGTGTGCCCCGGGCCGCCATACTCGACGGGTGAGCAACCCCGCGATCATCCTCGTCTCCGGCGCGCACCTCGACGTCCTGGAGGAGCAGTTCTCCCRCTACGCACGCGAGTACGACGTGCGCCTCGCCGCGTCCGCCGCCGAGGGCAAGCACCACGCGGTCGACGTCATCGACGCGGGCGGTCAGGTCGCACTGTTCGTCCTCGAGTCGGAGCTGCCCGATATGGAGCTCTATCCGGCGATCGCCAAGATCCGCCAGATCGTCCCCACCGCGCGTCGCGTCGTCGTGGCGCACTGGGAGAACTTCCGCCGTGACGCGGAGGCCCTGCGCCCCGGCCAGGCGACGGGCAAGTACGACGCCTTCCTGCTGATGCCGCGCGGGGTGCGGGACGAGGAGTTCCACACGGCGGTCATCGACCTGCTCAACGACTGGGCCGCCACCGTCGCCGTGCCCGAGGTCGTGACGGTGCGCATCGTCACGCCCGAGCACGACATCCTCACCCTCCAGCTGCGCGACTACCTCGAGCGGGTCGGCCTGCCGTGCGGCGTGTTCCACCCCGACAGCGAGGAGGGTCGCGACGTGCTCTCCCGTCGCGTGGTCGACGACGGACGGTGGCCCCTGGTGGAGGTCTTCAGCTCGACGGCACCCTTCGTGCCCACGAGCACCCGCGACCTCGCGGTCACCCTCTACGGACGTCCCGACGACATCGAGGTCGACCAGGTCGTGGATCTCGTGGTGATCGGGGCCGGACCCGCGGGTCTGGCGGCCAGCGTGTACGGCGCCAGCGAGGGCCTGTCCACGGTCACGGTGGAGGGCGAGGCCATCGGCGGCCAGGCCGGCACCAGCTCGATGATCCGCAACTACCTCGGGTTCCCCCGCGGGATCTCGGGCATGCGGCTGGCCCAGCGCGCCCGCAACCAGGCGATCCGCTTCGGCACCCGCTTCTTCACCGGCTGGCCGGTCACCTCCCTCGAGCCGGGCACGGACGGGCGCCCGCACGTCGTGCGGACCGAGGGAGGCGACGTGCACGCCCGCGCCGTGGTGATCTCCACCGGCGTCACCTACCGGCGGATCGGCATCGAGTCCCTGGACGGGCTGGTCGGGTACGGCGTCCACTACGGCGCCGCGATGACCGCGTCGCGGGAGATGGAGGGCGCCGACGTGATCGTGGTCGGGGGCGGCAACAGCGCCGGGCAGGCGGCCGTGCACCTGGCCCGCTTCGCCCGCTCGGTCACGATCATGGTCCGTCGCCCCGACCTGTCGGCGACCATGTCGCACTACCTCGTCCGCGAGATCGGCTACAACCCGCGCATCGAGGTCCTCGGCAGCGCCCGCGTCGTCGACGGCGGCGGCGAGGGACGTCTGGAGTGGGTGGACGTCGAGGACGTCACGAGCGGCGACCGCCACCGCCGTGAGGTGCGCGGCCTGTTCCTCCTGCTCGGCGCCGACCCGCAGTGCGAGTGGCTGCCCGACGAGGTCGCCCGTGACCAGCGCGGCTTCGTGCTGACCGGGCGCGACGTCCCCAGCGAGGCTTGGGTCGGCGGCCTGCCGCCGGCCAACCTGGCGACGACGGTCCCGGGGATCTTCGCCGCCGGCGACATCCGCGCCGGGTCGATGAAGCGAGTGGCCTCGGCCTCCGGGGAGGGCGCGTCGGTGGTGTCGCTCGTGCACGACTGGCTGGCCTGACACCCGTCAGCGTATTCAATGAAACGGTTGACAACCCTCCATGCGCGGATCTACCG
>NZ_JBFUMD010000046.1:0-13059 GCF_054049555.1 Nocardioides sp. P5_C9_2 | reverse complement strand
CCCACAAATGCAGGGCCGCGACCGCCCCTTGATGCAAGGTGTCACGAGCGCCACACGAAACACCCCTGGAGACCTGATGAGCACCCCCTTCCGGAGCCCGGTCCGCGCGACCGTCCTGGCTCTGGCCCTCGCGACGAGCGCCTGCAGCAGCAGCGGCGCGGCGCACGGCCCGGTGTCCGGCACCACCGAGACCGCCACCACGACCTCCGTCGCCGGACCGGCGCCCCTGACGACCCGGGCGGACATCGGCACGGTGGTCGGCAAGCTGCCCGGCACGCGTCGCCGGGCCGTGCGTCGCGAGGTCACCGAGGTCCTCGACCGCTGGTGGGACGCGGCGTACGTCGGCGGCACCTACCCCCGCACCGCCTTCGTCAGCTACCCGGGCTTCACACCGGGTGCGACCCGTCGCGCGAGCTACGACCGCGACCTGATGTCCAACGCCGACATCGGGCACCGCGTCGCGTCGGTGACCCCGCTGATGCGCAGGGCCCGCCTGGACCTGCTGTCCGTCGACCGGCGCGTGCGGTCCGTCACCGCGCGGTTCGACCTGCGCATGCGGGTCGCCCTCGACGACGGCGCCCCGAGCCGGCGGCTCCAGGTCCGGGGCCGCGTGTTCCTGACCCGACGGCCCGCGGGCTGGCGGATCTTCGGCTACGACGTCACGAAGGGCTGGCTGTGATGACGCGCCTCTCCCGCACCCTGCGCCTGCTCACCCTCGCGGTGGTCCTCGCGGCCTCCGCGCTCGTCGTACCGGATGCAGCGGTGCACTCGACCGACGTCGAGCTGGTGCGCGTCAAGCGCGCCGGGGGAGTCTCGGTCGGCCCCGACGTGCTGTGGATCCTCGCCGTGGGCTCCGACGCCCGGCCGGGCGAGGACATGCTGCACTCCCGCGGCGACGCGCTGCAGCTGGTCGGGATCAACACCCGCACCGACGCGGCGACTGCGATCGGGGTGCCTCGCGACTCGTGGGTCTCGATCCCCGGGCACGGGATGAACAAGATCAACGCCGCGCTCTACTACGGCGGGCCGCAGGGGATCGCCGGCGCGATGCGCAACCTGGTCGGCATCACGCCCGACTACGTGATGGTCACCCGGTTCCCGTTCTTCGAGGACATGGTCGACGACATCGGTGGCATCGAGGTGATGAACCCGCGCCGCTTCTCCGACCCCTACCTCAAGAAGGAGGGGTTCCCCGCCGGCCGCATCCACCTCGGCGGGTACGACGCCATGGCGTTCTCCCGGATCCGCAAGGAGCTCCCCGGCGGCGACTTCGACCGCTCCGCCAACCAGCAGCGGACCCTGCGGGGCATCCACGCCCGCATCCGCTCCCAGGCCGACCGGCCCGGCTTCGTCGAGCGCGGCGTGATGACGGTCATGAAGCACCTCGCCACCGACCTGGGGCCGGCCGAGATCTACGAGCTGGCCCAGGCCGTGGCCCAGGTGGAGCCGGGGCGGATCACCACGTGCGTCATCCGCGGTCGGATCGGCACGGTGGGTGACCAGAGCGTGGTCTTCCCCGACGTCGCCCAGGCCCGCCGGCTGGGGGACGCCGCCCGGAGCGACGCCACCCTGCGCGGCTGCTGACTGCGACTCCCGCCGTCAGCGGGGGTAGATGTGCCCGTCGGACAGCGCGAGGTCCATCACGACGGCCTGCTGGAAGAGCGTGACCCGCAGGGCGATGACGCTGGCGCCGTACCGGCTGCGCTTGACCAGCTCGCGCTGGACCAGCCCGACGCCGTTGGGCAGCTCGGTGGTGCGCCCCGGAGCGGGCACCGGGACGGGCTGGCCGTTCATGGTGATCGAGGTGATGGTGGTCGCGACGCGGGCCCGGACCGGCTTGCGCTCCTTGCCACGCATCCGCACCGAGCTCTCGACGCCGTTGATCTCGAGCCCGACGCCCGGCACCGAGACGCTCTCGATGCGGGTCCCGGTGAGGCCCTTGGCGAAGTCGCGCTTCGCGTCCTGGCTGCCGCGGTGGGTGTAGGTCACGGAGCGCAGGTCGGCGAGCAGGCCGAAGAGCACGGAGGCGGAGGGGACGCGGAAGGTCTGCGTCCGGCCCAGGGTGCCCTCGCACGGCAGTGACTTGTGCTGCACGCCGCCGAAGTGGAGGTTGTCCCGCAGGGCCTGGAAGTCGAGTGCGGTCCCGCCGGCGCGGAAGACGCCGGCCGGGGCGGGGGCGCCGATGCGGGCGTTGGCCGACCCGACCTCGACGAGCTGGYGGCGACCGCCCGCGTCGACGACGATCTCGAGGGCCATGGCCTCCGACGTCGCCCGCTTGCCCGAGGCCTGGCCGCGGACCTTGCCCAGGGCGATGGAGCCGAGGCCCGGGATCTGGATGGGGGCGGTGGCCGAGCGGAGCACCTGGAAGACCTGGTCGGCGGCCTCGCCGGTGCCCTCGAAGACGGTGTCGGTCACCTGGTCGAGCGGCGCCAGCAGCTGCTCGAGAGGGGTGCCCTGGAGGGGAGTGCCCTGCAGGAGCTCGAGGCGGATGCGGGCGAAGTCGAAGGACTCGGCGTGGCCGAAGCCCTGCGGGGTGTGGAACGCGTCGGCCGTGGTGGTGAGCCCCTCGATGACGAGACCGGGGGTGGCCACCCCGTTGACCGTCCCGCCGATGCGGATGTCGCCGATGGTGTTGACCCCACGCACCCCGTTGCGGTCGCCGTCGCGGTAGGTGTCGGTGCGGCTGGAGCTGGCGGCGACGTGGATCAGCGGGTTGCCGGGCACGCTCACCGCCGACGTCCTCTCGACCGACTGGCCGAGAGCCCGGGTGCAGCGCAGCTGGGCGTGCGCGTCCTTGACGTCGAAGGCCTCGACGTTGTCGGTCACCAGCTTGACCCCGTAGGCGTCGGCCCGGAATCCGAAGTCGGTCAGGGTCGGTGCCCGTCGGGGCTCGGCGGCCGTCGCGCCGGGCCCGACGACCAGGGCTCCCGTCAGTGCGGTGGCGGTGGCCAGGGAGAGGGCCAGGCCCGAGATCAGCTTGCTCACGTGGGTGCTCCAAGGGGTGTCGACGCGTGGTGAGCCACGGTCCGCGCACATGCGTACCCGTGGGTAACGCAGTGTTACACCAAAGGAACGGTGTCGAAACCACTCGCGCCGAAAATGAGTAGTGGGGAACATCGGACGGCCTGGGGCCGTCGGATGTTCCCCACTGTTCGCGTGCGCCTCCGGCAGGATTCGAACCTGCGGCACCTGGTACCGGAAACCAGTGCTCTATCCCCTGAGCTACGGAGGCTCGGGCGAAGCAGACCCTACAACCCCGCTCGGCGCACGGCGAAACCGGTTCGGGTCGGGGTGACCGGCGCCGATAGGCTGGCTCGGTGAACCCGGGCCAGCTCTCCCTGACCATCGTCGACGTCCTCGAGGACCTCGTGGCCGACGGCTCCGTGACGCTGCCGGGCGGCGTACCGACGAGCGTGACCGTGGAGCGACCGCGCCAGAAGGGCCACGGCGACTACGCCACCAACGTCGCGCTCCAGCTGGCCAAGCGGGCCGGAACCGACCCGCGCGCGTTCGCCGAGCTGGTGAGCGCCCGCCTCGCCGCCGCCGAGGGCATCGCCGCGGTCGAGGTCGCCGGGCCCGGCTTCCTCAACATCACCGTCGACGCGGACGCCCAGGGCCGGGTCGGGGCGGAGATCCTCGCCGCCGGCGACGCCTACGGCCACTCCGAGACCCTGGCCGGCCAGTCGGTCAACATCGAGTTCATCTCGGCCAACCCGACCGGTCCGCTGCACCTCGGGCACACCCGCTGGGCCGTGCTCGGCGACGCGATCGCCCGCGTGCTCGAGGCGGCCGGGGCGAGGGTGGCCCGGGAGTTCTACATCAACGACCGCGGCAACCAGATGGACCTGTTCGGAGCCTCGCTGGAGGCCGCGGCGCTGGGTCGCCCGATCCCGGAGGACGGCTACCAGGGTGCGTACGTCGCCGACCTGGCCGCCAGGATCGTCGCGGAGCAGCCGGGCATCGTCGACCTCCCCGCGCAGGAGCGGCTGCCGGCGTTCCGGGAGGCCGGCTACGCCCTGCAGCTCGCGGAGCAGCAGGCCCAGCTCGACGGCTTCAACACCCACTTCGACGTGTGGTTCTCCGAGCGGGCGCTGCACGAGGAGGGGGCCGACGGCTCGGTGGCCGACACCCTCCAGGGCCTCAAGGACAACGGCCACCTGTTCGAGGCCGACGGCGCGCTGTGGATGCGGACCACGGACTTCGGCGATGACAAGGACCGGGTGCTGATCCGCTCCAACGGCGAGCTGACCTACTTCGCCTCCGACACCGCCTACTACCTCAACAAGCGGTCGCGCGGCTTCGACCACTGCATCTACCTGCTCGGGGCCGACCACCACGGGTACGTCGGCCGGCTGCGCGCGATGGCGGCCTGCGTCGGCGACGACCCGGCGCTCACCCTCGACGTGATGATCGGCCAGCTGGTCAAGATCATGCGCGACGGCGAGGAGCTGCGGCTCTCCAAGCGGGCGGGCACCATCGTCACCCTCACCGAGCTCGTGGACGAGATCGGCGTCGACGCCCTGCGGTACTCGCTCGCCCGCTACCCGGCCGACAGCCCACTGACCCTCGACGTCGCCGAGATCACCAGGGCCTCGAGCGACAACCCGGTCTACTACGTGCAGTACGCCCACGCGCGCACCTGCCGGATGATGGAGAACGCCGTCGACCTGGGGATGGCGCTGCCCGGCGACGCCTTCGACCCCTCCCTGCTCGACCACGAGCTCGACGGCCGGCTGCTGCGGGCCCTGGCCGACTTCCCGCGGGTCGTCGCCAGCGCCGCGGAGCTCCGCGAGCCGCACCGGATCGCGCGCTACCTGGAGGACACCGCCGCCGTGTTCAACAAGTGGTACGACACCAAGGAGTGCCGGATGCTCCCGCAGGGCGACGAGCCGGTGGCCCCCGTCAACGAGGCGCGGCTGGTCGTCGTGGCGGCCACCCGGACGGTGCTCGCCAACGGGCTCGACCTGCTCGGCGTCTCTGCTCCCGAACGGATGTGACCCGTGCCCACCTCCCACCCCTCCGGCTGGGCCCATGCCGACGGCGCCCTCAGCCGCACCTGTCCGGGCGGCCCGCACTGGCTGCGTGAGCCGGCCGACGCCAACGCGCTCGTCCCCTCCCTGTGGTCCTCGACCGCCCGCAAGGACGACGGCGTGCTCAGCATCGGCGGCGTGACGCTGCCGGACCTGGTCGCCGAGCACGGCACCCCGGCGTACGTCCTCGACGAGCGCGACTTCCGCGAGCGCGCCCGGGCCTTCGCCGGCGCGTTCGCCGGCTACGACGTCTACTTCGCCGGCAAGGCGTTCCTCTCCACGACCACCGTCCGGTGGCTGGCCGAGGAGGGCCTGCACCTCGACGTGTGCTCCGGGGGCGAGCTGACCGTCGCCGAGCGTGCCGGCTTCCCGATGGAGCGGGTCGGCCTGCACGGCAACAACAAGACGCTGCGCGAGCTCGAGCGGGCCGCGGAGCTCGGCGTGGGCCGGGTCATCGTCGACTCGTTCGACGAGATCGACCGGCTCGCCGGCGTCACCGCGGAGCTCGGCCGCCCCCTCGGCGTCATGGTCAGGGTCACCGCCGGCGTCGAGGCGCACACCCACGAGTACATCGCCACCGCGCACGAGGACCAGAAGTTCGGCTTCTCGATCGCCTCCGGCGACGCGTTCGAGGCGGTCCGCCGGATCGGGGCGACCCCGGGGCTGCGCCTGCTCGGGCTGCACAGCCACATCGGCAGCCAGATCTTCGACTCGTCGGGCTTCGAGGTCGCGGCCCGCCGGGTCCTGGCCCTGCACGCCCGGGTCCGCGGCGAGCTCGGCGTGGCCATGCCCGAGATGGACCTCGGCGGTGGCTTCGGCATCGCCTACACCACCCAGGACGACCCCAGCGCCCCCGCGCAGCTCGCCGCCGAGCTGACGCGCATCGTCGCGCACGAGTGCCGTGCGCTGGGCCTCGACGTGCCGCGCCTGTCCATCGAGCCGGGGCGCGCCATCGTCGGCCCCGCGATGTGCACGGTCTACGAGGTGGGCACCGTCAAGGAGGTCGCCCTCGACGGGGGCGCCCGGCGTACCTATGTCTCGGTCGACGGCGGGATGAGCGACAACATCCGCACCGCCCTGTACGACGCCGACTACTCGTGCACGCTGGCCTCGCGCGCCTCGGAGCGGCCGCCGATGCTGGCGCGCGTCGTGGGCAAGCACTGCGAGGCGGGTGACATCGTGGTCAAGGACGAGTTCCTGCCCGACGACGTGCGACCCGGCGACCTGGTGGCGGTCCCCGGCACCGGCGCCTACTGCCGCTCGATGGCCTCCAACTACAACCACGCGCCGCGTCCTCCGGTGATCGCTGTGCGGGACGGGAAGACCTCCGTGGTGCTCAGGCGCGAGACTGAGGACGATGTGCTGTCGACAGACGTGGGTGCGTGATGGGTGAGGGAGACAAGCGACCGGACAGGCTCCGGGTCGCGGTGCTCGGGTGCGGCTCGGTCGGGTCGCAGGTCGTGCGCCTGCTGACCGAGCAGGCCGGCGACCTCGAGGCCCGGGTGGGTGCGCCCGTCGAGCTCGTGGGCGTCGCCGTACGCCGCCTCGACGCGACGCGTGAGGTGGACGTGCCGGCCGACCTGCTCACGACCGACGCGGCCGGCCTGGTCGCGCGTGACGACGTGGACGTGGTGGTCGAGGTGATCGGGGGCATCGAGCCCGCGCGCTCGCTGATCCTCTCCGCGCTCGACCACGGTGCCAGCGTCGTGACCGCCAACAAGGCGCTGCTGGCCGAGGACGGTCCCACCCTCTTCGAGGCGGCCGAGAAGGCCGACCGCGACCTCTACTACGAGGCCGCCGTGGCGGGCGCCATCCCGATCCTGCGGCCGCTGCGCGAGTCGCTGGCCGGCGACAAGGTCACCCGGGTGCTCGGCATCGTCAACGGCACCACCAACTTCATCCTCGACAAGATGGACACCTCGGGGGCGGGCTTCTCCGAGGCTCTCGAGGAGGCCCAGGAGCTCGGCTACGCCGAGGCCGACCCGACCGCCGACGTGGAGGGCTTCGACGCCGCCGCCAAGGCCGCGATCCTGGCGAGCCTGGCCTTCCACTCGCGGGTGACCGCGGCCGACGTCTACCGCGAGGGCATCTCCGAGGTGACGGCCGGCGACATCGCCTCGGCCCGCGAGATGGGCTCGGTGGTCAAGCTGCTCGCGATCTGCGAGCTCCGCGGCGGACCCGACGGACAGGACCAGGTGGCCGTGCGCGTGCACCCGGCGATGATCCCGCGCTCGCACCCGCTGGCCAGCGTGCGCGAGGCCTACAACGCGGTGTTCGTGGAGTCCGAGGCCGCCGGCCAGCTGATGTTCTACGGACCCGGTGCCGGTGGCTCGCCCACCGCGAGCGCCGTGCTGGGCGACCTGGTCACCGTGGCCCGCAACCGCCTCGCCGACACCCGGGGCGCCGGCGAGTCGGCGTACGCCGACCGGGCCGTGCTGCCCATGGGCGACACCCGCACCCGCTACCACGTCGCCCTCGACGTGGACGACCGTTCCGGCGTGCTGGCGGCGGTCGCGACCGCCTTCGCCGACCAGGGGGTCTCGATCCAGACCGTGCGCCAGGAGGGCCGCGGCGCCGACGCCCAGCTCGTCGTGGTCTCGCACGCCGCGACCGACGCCGCGCTCAGCGCCACCGTCGAGCACCTGCGCACCATGGACATCGTCCGCGACGTCACCTCGGTGATGCGGGTCGAGGGGGGAGACGAGTGAGCGACGCGCCGTGGGCCCACCACCAGTGGCGGGGCCTCATCGAGGAGTACCGCGACCTCATCGACCTGCTCCCCGACGGCCTCGAGGCGGTCACCCTGCGTGAGGGCGGTACGCCGCTGGTGCACTCGGAGTGGCTCTCCTCCCTCACCGGCGGCCGGGTGTGGCTCAAGGTCGAGGGCGACAACCCGACCGGGTCCTTCAAGGACCGTGGCATGACCACCGCGATCTCCGTGGCCAAGCACGAAGGCGCCCAGGCCGTCGTCTGCGCCTCCACCGGCAACACGTCGGCATCGATGGCCGCGTACGCCGCCAAGGCGGGGCTCAAGCCGCTGGTGCTGGTGCCCGAGGGCAAGATCGCCGCCGGCAAGATGGCGCAGGCCGTCGTCCACGGCGCGCAGATCATCATGGTCCGGGGCAACTTCGACCACTGCCTGCACATGGCCAAGGGGCTCGCCTGGAACTACCCGGTCGCGCTGGTCAACTCCGTCAACCCGGTCCGCCTGCAGGGCCAGAAGACCGCCGCCTTCGAGATCTGCGACTTCCTGGGCGACGCCCCCGACTACCACCTGCTGCCGGTCGGCAACGCGGGCAACATCTCGGCGTACTGGATGGGCTACGAGCAGTACGCCGACCTGGGCCGGTCCAGCAGGCGCCCGGTGATGCGCGGCTTCCAGGCCGAGGGCGCGGCTCCGCTGGTGACCGGTGAGCCGTTCCCGGACCCAGAGACCAGGGCGACCGCCATCCGGATCGGCAACCCCGCCTCCTGGAAGCTCGCCGAGGCGGCCGCCCAGGAGTCCGGGGGCCGCTTCGCCGCCCTGTCGGACGCCCAGATCCTCGCCRCACAGGTCGAGCTGGCCCGCCACGACGGCGTCTTCGTCGAGCCCGCCTCGGCCGCCGGCGTCGCCGGGCTGCTGGCCGAGCTGGCCGCAGGGGAGAGCTACGCCGGGGCGACGGTCGCGATCACGGTGACCGGCCACGGGCTCAAGGACACCGCCACGGCGCTGGAGTCGTTCGGCGACATCGTGGACACCGTGGTGGACGCCGACGTGGATGCCGCGGCCGCGGCGGCCGGGCTCGCCTGAGGGATGCCGACCTACGTCCAGGGGCCGGTGCGGGTCTCCGTGCCCGCCACGTCCGCCAACCTCGGCCCCGGCTTCGACTCCCTGGGCCTGGCCCTGTCGCTGCGCGACGAGCTCGAGGCCGAGGTGACCGACTCGGGCATCGTGGTCGAGGTGAGCGGCGAGGGCGCCGACGACGTGCCGCGGGACGCCTCGCACCTGGTGGTCCGCGCGATGCTCGCGGCTTTCGACGCGATGTCGGCGCGGCCCCCCGGGCTGCGCCTGTCGTGCCGCAACGTCATCCCGCACAGCCGTGGGCTCGGTTCCTCCTCGGCGGCCATCGTGGCCGGCGTGGCCCTGGCCCGCGCCCTGGTGGCCGGCGGCCAGCTCCTGCTGGACGACGCCTCGCTGCTGCGGCTCGCGGCCGACCTCGAGGGCCACCCCGACAACGTCGCCCCCGCCCTGATGGGCGGCTTCGTCATCTGCGGACGCGAGGCGGGCGAGTGGTACGCCGTCCCCTCGGCCGTCGACCCGCGGGTGCGGGTGGAGGTCTTCGTGCCCCCGACCCCGGTCGCGACCGAGGTCGCCCGGGGGCTCCTGCCCGAGGTGGTGCCGCACGCCGACGCCGCCGCCAACAGCGGCCGGACCGCGCTGCTGGTGGCCGCCCTGGCGGGTCGCCCCGAGCACCTGCTCGCCGCCACCCGCGACTACCTGCACCAGGAGCAGCGGCGGCCCGCGATACCGGAGTCCCTCGCCCTGGTGCACCGGCTGCGCGAGGACGGCGTCCCCGCCGTCATCAGCGGGGCGGGCCCGACCGTGCTGGCCTTCGTCGGGGCCGTCCACGGCACCCTGGCCCACCGCAGTCCCGCCGGCTGGGCGCACCACGTGCTGGACATCGAACCTCGCGGCGTCGTCGTGGCGGAGTGAGGCAGCGGCCCTGCTAGCCTGTGCGCGCGCCGTTCGGCGTGAGCTCCCGCCGCCGCGGCTCGTCCGCCGGCCCGGAAGCACCCTCTCCTCCCGGTGTGCGCCATGGGCGTACGCGACCAACCGGTCCCGGGACCACCTGTCAGCAACCAGCCAGCTCCCCGGCGGGAGCCGGCTCCGAGCGTGGGAAGGGCCTACGTGACCGACTCAGCAACGCCCAGCGCCAAGAAGCGTGGCGGCGGGCTCAGCTCCATGCTCCTCGCCGACCTCAAGTCGATGGCCGTCGGGATGGGCATCTCCGGTGCGGGCTCCATGAAGAAGGCGCAGCTCGTCGACGCCATCAAGGCAGCCCAGACCGGCGCCCCGTCGAGCGCACCGGCCGGCGCCTCGTCGAGCGACTCGACGGGCGCGCCGGTAGGGGCGCAGGCTGCCGCGGCAGGCAGCGCCCCGCGCGTCACCCGCACCCAGCGCCCCGCCCGTCGTGTCCCGGCCTCCGCACCGTCCGAGCCCGCCGACACCTCGGTGAGCGCCGAGCAGCCCACGTCCGGCGCGTCGCAGTCGCCGCCGTCCGGTGACGCCGCACGACCCGATTCCAGCTCGGCCGACTCCGGCTCGGCCGACTCCGGCTCCTCCGACCAGCAGCGCACGTCGCGCCAGCGCACCCGCAACCAGGCTCGCCAGCAGGACGACGCGCCGCGGGACGGCCAGGGCTCCGACAAGGGGGCCGACAAGGGCTCTGACAAGGGCTCCGACAAGCCGGTGGTCAAGGGGCAGGACCAGAAGTCTCGCCAGCCCGAGCGCCAGCAGGACCGTCCCGAGCGTCAGCAGGACCGCCAGGCCGCCGACCAGCAGGCCGGCAACCAGCAGGGCAAGCAGTCCGGGAACCAGCAGGCCAACCAGCAGCCGGGCAACCAGCAGGGCAACCAGGGCAACCAGCAGGATCAGGACCAGGACGACGACGGCGAGGGTGGCGGTCGCCGGAACCGCCGCCGCCGCGGGCGCGACCGCGACCGGACAGTCCCTCGCCCGGGCAACCGCAACGAGCCCGACACCACCGTGCTCGAGGACGACGTCCTCGTGCCGGCGGCCGGCATCCTCGACGTTCTCGACAACTACGCCTTCGTCCGGACCTCGGGCTACCTGCCCGGGACCGACGACGTCTACCTCTCCCTGTCGATGGTGCGGAAGTTCGGCCTGCGCCGCGGCGACGCCATCGTCGGCCAGGTGCGCCAGCCCCGTGAGGGCGAGCGCAAGGAGAAGTTCAACCCGATGGTGCGCATCGACAGCGTCAACGGGGCGGACCCGGAGGCCGCGCGGGACCGCGCCGAGTTCGACTCGTTCACCCCGGTGCACCCCGACGACCGGCTCCGCCTGGAGACCGACTCCGCCAACCTGGTCGGCCGCACGATCGACCTCGTCGCCCCGCTCGGCAAGGGCCAGCGCGCGCTGCTGCTGGCGCCGCCCGGCACCGGCACGACGAGCGTGCTCCAGTCCGTGGCCGCGTCGATCTCGCGCAACAACCCCGAGTGCCACCTGATGATCGTGCTGCTCGACGAGCGTCCCGAGGAGGTCACCGACTTCCAGCGCTCGGTCAAGGGCGAGGTCATCGCCTCGACCTTCGACCGACCGGCCACCGACCACACGATGGTCGCGGAGCTGGCCATCGAACGCGCCAAGCGCCTCGTCGAGCTCGGTCACGACGTCGTCGTGCTGCTCGACTCGCTCACCCAGCTCGGCCGGTCCTACAACCTCGCGGCCCCGGCCAACGGACGGCTGCTGTCCGGCGGGGTCGATGCGACCGCGCTGCACCCCCCGAAGGCGTTCTTCGGAGCCGCGCGCAACATCGAGCAGGGCGGGTCGCTCACCATCGTGGCCAGCGCCCTCGTGGACACGGGCTCGATGACCGACGAGGTGATCCTCGAGGAGTTCACCGGCACCGCCAACAGCGTGGTGCGTCTCGCCGGTGACGTGGCCGCGCGACGCACGTTCCCGGCGATCGACGTGCTCGCGTCCGGRACCCGGCGCGAGGACCTGCTGCTCACCCGCGAGGAGCACGAGATCACCGAGAAGCTGCGGCGCTCGCTGCTCGACCGCACCGCGGTCGAGGCCAACGAGGACGTCCTGGGGCGGGTCCGTGCGACCCAGTCCAACATCGAGCTGCTCACCCAGGTGCAGCGCACCCCGGCCGCTGCGGCCAGGCGACGCTGACCGGGCTAGGGTCGGCACGGACGAGAGCGAGGGACGGACATGGCACGCATCGTGGTCGCTGACGACGACATCGACATCCGCGAGCTCGTGGAGTTCAAGCTCTCCACGCTCGGGCACGAGATCGTCGCGGTGTCCGACGGGCAGGCGGCGGTCGACGCCTGCCTGGCCGACCGCCCGGACCTCGCGGTGCTGGACGTGATGATGCCCGGGCTGTCGGGCCTGGAGGCCGTACGCCTGATCCGGGCCGACGCGAGGCTGGCCGACCTGCCCGTCATCCTCCTCACGGCCCGAGCCCAGGAGTCGGACGTCGAGACGGGCTTCGGGTCGGGCGCGGACGACTACATCACCAAGCCGTTCAGCCCGCGAGAGCTCGCCACCCGGGTCGAGGCGCTGCTCTCCCGAGCCCGCTGACCGCGGCCCGGCTCGCCACCGGCGGCCGGGAATGCCACGATTGGGTGCGCTGTTGTCACGGGTGGCACACTTGCGTGCCGGCTCCGGTTCACGTCCACGCAGCCGCGTGTGGACGACCCGGCGGCACTGTTTCGAGAGGACACCGCATGAAGAAGGACATCCACCCCGCGTACGTCGACACCCAGGTGACCTGCACCTGTGGTGCCTCGTTCACCACGCGCAGCACCGCGACCTCCGGCTCGCTCAAGGCCGACGTCTGCTCGCAGTGCCACCCGTTCTACACCGGCAAGCAGAAGATCCTCGACACCGGCGGTCGCGTCGCCCGCTTCGAGGCTCGCTACGCCAAGAAGGCTCCGCAGAGCACCGAGAGCAAGTAGCTCTCCTCCGGCGCCGGCCTCCCGCACTGCGGGAGGTCGGCGCTGTGCATTTCCCCGGTCGTCCACCGCCAGTCCGCCCCATCCACCAGCGCCCAGGAGCCACCGATGTTCGAGGCCGTCGAGGGACTCGTCGCCGAGCACGCCGAGCTCGAGGAGCAGCTCGCCGCTCCCGAGACGCACGCCGACCAGCGACTGGCCAAGCGCCTCAACCAGCGCTACGCCGAGCTCAGCGCCGTCGTCGCGACCTGGCGCGACTGGATCCAGCTCGGTGACGACGTCGAGGCCGCTCGCGAGCTGGCCTCCGACGACCCGGACTTCGCCGACGAGGTCCGCGCGCTCGAGG
>NZ_JBFUMD010000045.1:0-13091 GCF_054049555.1 Nocardioides sp. P5_C9_2 | reverse complement strand
GCGTGACCCCCTCCGCGCGACGCACGGCGTCCTTGAGGGGCAGGAAGTACGTCCCCTCCCGCGGGAACATCGACGTCGTGAAGACGGTCTCCCCCACCCGGGCGGTCACCGGGACGACGCCCCAGTAGGCCACCTCCGCCTTGACCTCGTCGATCATCTCGGCCTCGTCCGGCGGCAGTGGCACGAAGTGGTACGGCGCGGGGCCGCGCCACTCGACCACCTCCCCGGCGAACTCCAGCTCCATGCCCGCACCATAAAGGTCTTGCCGCCGCCCTGCCCGCCCACGAGGGTGGCCGGTATGGACGGTTTCGACCCGATGAACAGCTTCGGCCCCGACGTGGTCGAGAACCTGGTGCCCACCGCCAGCGCCTCACCTTCCCGAGCGAGCTCGACCTGATGGCCCGGGTCACCGGCCTGCGGCTGGCCGAGCGCTGGGGCGGCTTCGGTCGAGATCCCTTCACCGCGCGCAGCGAGCGCCACGTGAGCGTCTACACCGCCGGACGGCGAGCGCGGTGACCGGGCGAGCCAGGATCGTGCACGCCGTCGTGGCGCTCGCGTTCCTGGTGATCGCGRTCGGATTGGTGCGCGCGGCCACCAACGGGCATCCGATGTCGGTGGTCGACGAGCACACCCACCTCGACACGGCGTTCAAGGTGCACGACGGGACCTACCCCTACCGCGGGGCGCTCTACAGCCAGCAGCTGGTCGAGGAGTGGGCGTGCGGGGTGGGCCACGACGGCGGCGCCACCCTCGCGCCGTGCGGCCACCCCGACCTCGGACCGGTCAGCCTCCCCTCGGGCCAGCTGACCAGCGGCTACATCCACTACCCGACGTACTTCCTGCTCGCCGAAGGCTTCCGCGCGGCCGTCGACCCGGTGACCGAGCTCGACCCGGTCGCGACCTACCGGCTCTTCAGCTCCCTCACGGCCATGCTCGGCATCGCGACCTGCGGGTTCGTGGGCTGGCGCCTCGGCCTGCGGGGAGCCGCGCTGCTCGCCGCCGCGACCCTGCCCTCGGCCGCCAGCGCCCTGCTGCTGTACGGCGAGGCGTTMAACCCGATGTCCCTCACCGTGGCCGTCTCCGCGGCCTTCGCCGGCTTCGCCCTCACCTGGGTGCGCACCGGACGCGGCTACTGGGGTGTGGTGTTCACCACGGTGCTCGCCGCCGGACTGTCCGTCACCACCTCGCTGCCGGCAGGCGCGATGGTCCTGACCGTGCTCGCCGGGGTGGTCCTGCGGGCGCGCGGCCGTCCCGTGCCCGGGCCGTGGCAGCCGCGGCTGTGGCATGCCGGCCTCCTCGGCGTCGTGCTCGTCACCCCGATCGTGGTCTTCAACCGGGTGATCGAGTCGCGGGCGACGGTCGACAACTCCGCGCTGTACTCGTTCAGCCCGACCACCGGGGCCGGGGCGACCACGGTCGGGTTCGTCGGCGAGCTCGTGTCCCTGCACACCCCGTGGATCAACGGCGACTCGCTGCGCGTGAGGAGCGGCCACCTCGTCCCCGAGCTCCTCCGCGCCGCCGTCGTCGGGCTCCCACTGATGCTCACGATCGCGGTCTTCGGCGGTCTCGTCTGGGCCCTGGTCGCTCGGACCAGGGACAGGGACAGGGACAGGGACGGGAACGGGTCGGGAGGTGGCCCCCTGTCCCCCGCCGAGCGGCTGCTGGCCGTCGGCACGCTGGCCGGCCTGATGCTCTACGCGCCGCTGCTGCGGGTGTCCAACGCGATGACGTTCGGGCTCGACTTCCCGATCGTCAGTCGCTACTCGACGGCGTTCGCGCCGCTGCTCGTGCTCCTTCTGCTGGCGTCCGTCCGGTCCGGGACCGTGCTCCGCGTGCTCGCCGCCGCAGGGACGGTCAGCCTCGTGGGGCTCAGCATGGCCGGCTACTGAAACGTGCGGGATGCGGGAGATCCGCGGGCACACCCCCTCACGTGCGACCCACGTCACCACCGATCGGCGACACTGGGACCCATGACCGAGCTCCCACGCAAGGCCTTCTCCCGCAGCGCCCGCCTGGCCGCCCTCCCGCTGGGCTACGCGGGGCGTACGGCGGTGGGCTTCGGCAGGCGCCTGGGCGGCGCCCCCGCGGACACGGTCCTCACCGAGGTGCAGCAGCGCACGGCCGAGCAGCTCTTCCGGACCCTCGGGGAGCTCAAGGGCGGGGCGATGAAGTTCGGCCAGGCGCTGAGCGTCTTCGAGGCGGCCCTGCCGGACGAGCTGGTGGCGCCCTACCGGGAGAACCTCACCCGGCTGCAGGACGACGCGCCGCCGATGCCGACCCAGACGGTGCGCGACCAGCTGACCGCCCATCTCGGGCCGGACTGGTCCGACGACCTGGTGTGGCTCGACGGCGGCCCGACCGCCGCGGCCAGCATCGGCCAGGTCCACCGGGGGCGGTGGCGCGACGGACGCGACGTGGCGGTCAAGGTGCAGTACCCCGGCGCCGGCGAGGMGCTGATGAGCGACCTGCGCCAGATCGCCCGCGTGGCCCGCGGCGTGGCCCCCGTCTTCCCCGGCATCGACATCAAGCCGCTCGTCGCCGAGCTCCAGGCCCGCGCCGCCGAGGAGCTGGACTACACGCTCGAGGCGGAGGCGCAGCGCACCTTCGCCGAGGCCTTCCGCGACGCCCCCGACTTCGTCGTGCCCGATGTCGTCGCCGTGGGCGGCGAGGCCCTCGTCACCGAGTGGCTGGAGTCGCCGTACTCACTCGCCCACGTCATCCGTGAGGGCACCCGGGAGGAGCGCGACCACTACGGCGAGCTGCTCGCCCGCTTCATCTTCGTCGGCCCGTCCCGCGCGGGGATGCTGCATGCCGACCCCCACCCGGGCAACTTCCGCCCGATCCCCGGACCGGACGGCGAGCCCTGCCGGCTGGGGATCCTCGACTTCGGCGCCGTCGCCCGGTTGCCCGAGGGCCGACTCCCCGAGGCGATGGGCCGCCTCATCCGCGTCGCCACCGAGGCCGATCCGGAGTCCCTCGTCGCGGGACTGCGCGAGGAGGGCTTCATCAAGGACCACGTGCAGGTCGACCCGCAGCTGGTCCTGGACTACCTGTCCCCCTTCATCGAGCCGGCGCGGATGGAGACCTTCCGCTTCAGCCGCGAGTGGATGCGCGCCCAGTTCGAGCGGATCAACAACCCCCGCGACCCCGCGTTCACGCTGGCCACCAAGCTCAACCTGCCGACGTCCTACCTCCTCATCCACCGCACCTGGCTCGGCGGGCTCGGACTGCTCAGCCAGCTCGAGGCCGAGGCACCGTTCCGGCAGATCCTGATCGACCACCTCCCCGGCTTCGCCACCGACTGAGCGGCTCGGTCAGTCCTCCACCCAGAAGCCGCGGCCGCCGCCCATCCAGTCCCCGAAGTGGTCGCGGTACGACGACCGCGAGCCGAGGTAGGAGCCCACCACCGCTGCTCCGAGGTCGTCGAGCTCCGGGCTGACCATCTGGCCGCCGACCCGCTTGGCCATGGAGTCGATGAAGCGCGCCAGCCCCGGGTCCTCGCCGAGCCGGAAGAACGTCGTCTGCGCCCCGAGCCGCTGCGCGTTGTCGAGCTCGCGCACGGCGTTGGCGATGGTGACCGGGTGCGGCGGGTAGTCGAAGAACACCTCGCCGTCGGCCTCGAGGTGGGCCGTGGGCTCACCGTCGGTCACCACGAGGAGCACCGGCTGGGCGTTGGGGTGCTTGCGGAAGTGCCGGTTGGCGAGCAGCAGCCCGTGGTGCAGGTTGGTGCCCTTGTCCCACTGCGCGTCCAGCGCCGTCAGCTGCTCGATCTCCATCACCTGCGCGTGCCGCCCGAAGGCGATCAGCTGGAGCGCGTCACCGCGGAAGCGCGAGCTGACCAGCTGGTGCAGCGCCAGCGCCGTGCGCTTCATCGGCACCCAGCGACCGTCCATGGCCATCGAGAACGATGTGTCCACCAGCAGCGCGACCGCGGCCTGGGTGCGTGCCTCGGTCTCCTGCACCTCGATGTCGTCGATGCGCAGGCGGACCGGCAGTGCCGGGCCGCCCTCCCCGGCCGTGCGCACGATCGCGTTGGTGATGGACCGGGTGACGTCCCACGGCTCGGTGTCTCCGAACTCCCACGCGCGCGTCGCGCCGGACAGGTCCCCGGCGGCACCGGCGTGCCGCGTCTCGCGCTGGCCCTGCCGCCCGCTCATCCGGGTGGCGACGTCACGCAGCAGCGCCTTGCCCAGCTGGCGCATGGCCCGCGGCGAGAGCCGCAGCTCGCCGTCGGAGCCGCGCTGGAGGTAGCCGGAGTCGCGCAGCGCACGCTCGAGCTCGGTCAGGGTCCGCGCGTCCACCGCCGCCTGGTCGCCGAGCTGGCGGGCCAGGGCGTCGAGGTCGACGTCCTCCATCCGCGCCCCGCCGTACGACTGCGAGAGCTGGTCGGAGAGCCGGTCGAGGTCGGCGAGGTCCTGCAGCGCGCCGGTGCCGTCTCCGAGCCCGAGCCCCTCCTCGCCCTCGAAGCGCTCGGAGCCACCCCAGTCCTCGCCCGGACGCAGCCCCTGCAGGTTGGCATCCATCCGGGCCAGCTGCTCCATCAGCTCGGGCGAGCCGAAGGCCTGCTGCGACAGCTCCATCAGCTCGGCCCGCTGCTCGGGCGACATCGAGGCCATCATCCGCTGGGCGGCCGCCGCGCGCTGGGCGAGCGAGTCGAGCAGCTCGTCGATGTCCTGCGGCTGCTCGGGGAAGAAGTCCCCGTGCCTGTCCATGAAGTCGGCGAAGTCCTGTGCGGTGTCCTCACCGCGGGCGTGCTTCTCCAGCAGGTCGTTGAGGTCGCCGAGCATCTCGTTGACCGCGGCGCGGTCCTCGTCGGCGGCCCCCTCGAGCGCCTGCTTCATGCCCGCGAACCGCTGGTCGAGCAGCTCGCGTCCCAGCAGGTCCTTGATCTCCTCGTACGCCTCGCGCGCCTCGCTGCTCTGCCAGTCGTACGACGCCAGCTCGCTCACCGCGGCCGCCGTCGAGGGCGGCAGCTGGTCCAGCTGCATCTCGCGGAAGGTGCGATCGTCGTCGTCCATGACCACGTCGCGGGCCAGCTGGCCACGCTCGGCGAGCACGGCCTTGTCGAGCAGCTCGCGGACCTGCTCCATCGTGCCGTCGAGGTTGTGCCGGCGCAGGATGTCGCGACGCCGCTCGGCGATCTGGCGGGCCAGGTCGTCCAGGCCGCGCTGGTCCTGCCCGCCGCGGCGCAGGAACTCGCGCATCGCGCGCTCCGGGGAGGCGCCGGCCATCACGTCCTGGCCGATGTGGTCGAGCGCCTCGGCGAGGTCGACCGGCGGCGCCAACGGGTCGCCCCCGTCGTACCGCCGGTAGCGGCTCACGACGCCCTCCCCGGCAGCCGCTTGCGCATCCAGACGTCGTCGGGCCAGGGCTCGCCCGGAACCCGCTCGGCCTCCTCGAAGCCGTGCGCACGGTAGAAGCCGAACGCCTGCTCGTTGCCGTCGACGACCTCCAGCCACAGCTCGTCGCCCTCGACGAGGTCCTCGATCGCGCCCAGCAGGAGGCGCCCGATGCCGCGGCCCTGGTGCTCGGGGTGGACGTAGAGCTTCCACATCACCTCGCGGTCGCCACTCACGTGCGGGAAGTCCCGGTGGGAATCCCGGAGCCGACCGAGGTTGGCCATGGCGACGACCTCACCGTCGCGCTCGGCGACGACGTGGGCGTTGCGCTCGAGCGACGCCGCGAACCTGTCCGGGACCCACCACTCGTCGAGCATCCGCTGGGCGTACGCCGCGTCGATCGGGCCGTAGGTCGGCGGGACGACCGCCTCGCCCAGGGCACGCAGCCCCGGCACGTCGGCGAGCGTCCCGGGACGGAGGGTGAGCACCTCAGCCATAGACGGTCTCCCGGCCACCGGTCTCCTTGCCGACCTTGCGGGCCAGGTAGAGGCCCTCGAGCGCGAGCTCGATCGCCGAGGCGCGCTCGCCGTCGTCGGTGGCGCCGAGGCGGTCGGTGATCTGGTCGTAGAGGTCGGACTCRCCGAGCACGGGCAGTCCGGCMAGGAAGTCGCGGGCGCTGACCTGCTCGCCGGTCGTGACCATCGAGCCGGCCTCGATCGCGTCGACCAGCAGCGCCATGTCGATGCCGCGCAGGTGCTGGCGGACGGTCTCGGCGACCGCGGTGCGCAGCAGGTGCGTGAGGATCTCGGACTCGCGACCCTCCTCGCCGGTCTCGAACTCGACCTTGCCGCCGAGCACGTCGACGGCCGTCTCGAGGTCGACGATCCGGGCCACCGCGCGGTCCTCACCCTGGACGGTCGCCCGGTGCAGCGCGGCCGCCGCGATCGTCTCGGCGCCGGCGATGGCGAAGCGGGCGCTCACGCCCGAGCGCTGGTCGACGCTGCCGGACTCGCGCAGGTTGCGGGTGAAGCGGGCGAGGATCTCCACGATGTGGTCGGGCACGTGCGCCTGGAGGGTCGCCTCCTGCCGGACGACCGCGACCTCCGCCTCGAGCTCGGTCGGGTAGTGGGTGCGGATCTCGGCGCCGAAGCGGTCCTTGAGCGGGGTGATGATGCGCCCGCGGTTGGTGTAGTCCTCCGGGTTGGCGCTGGCGACCACGAGCACGTCGAGCGGCAGCCGCAGCACGTAGCCGCGGATCTGGATGTCGCGCTCCTCCATCACGTTGAGCATCGCGACCTGGATGCGCTCGGCGAGGTCGGGCAGCTCGTTGATGGCCACGATGCCGCGGTGGCTGCGCGGGATCAGCCCGAAGTGGATCGTCTCCGGGTCGCCCAACGACCGGCCCTCGGCGACCTTCATCGGGTCGACGTCGCCGATCAGGTCGGCCACCGAGGTGTCCGGCGTGGCCAGCTTCTCGGCGTACCGCTCGTCGCGGTGCCGCCACGAGACCCGCAGGTCGTCGCCGTACGTCGCCGCGGCCTGGCGCGACTGCACGGTGATCGGCTCGAAGGGGTGCTCGCCGAGCTCGGAGCCGGAGATCACCGGTGACCACTCGTCGAGGAGGCCGACGAGGGTGCGCAGCAGCCGGGTCTTGCCCTGGCCGCGCTCGCCGAGCAGCACGATGTCGTGACCGGCGATCAGCGCCCGCTCGACCTGCGGGATCACGGTGTCCTCGAAGCCGTGCAGGCCCGGCCACGGGTCGACGCCGTCCCGCAGGCGGGCCAGCAGGTTGTCGCGCAGCTCGTGGCGGAGGGTCTTGAACTCGTGCCCGGAGGCGCGGAGCTCGCCGACGGTGCGGGGCAGTGCGGTGGATGCAGTCTCGGTCACCCCGACCACGCTAGTCCGGCACACAAGGCACCCGGGGTCGGGACCAACGGCCCTGCTCGTCGCGCTCCGACCGGACGAGCATGGGTGGCACCTGACGAGACCGGAGGTGGGTGGCATGGCCGAGCTGAGGGAGCTGAGCCGCAGCGAGTGCGAGACGCTGCTCCGGCGGGGCGTCGTCGGGCGGGTGGCCATCGCGGCGCCGTCGGGCCCGCACATCATCCCGATGAACTACTCGATCAGCGAGAGCTCGGTCGTCGTCTGCACGACGCCGTACAGCCTGTTGGGCACCTACGGGCGCGAGAGCCTGCTCGCCTTCGAGGTCGACCACGTCGAGCACGCCCGCCAACGGGGGTGGAGCGTCGTGGTGCGTGGTCGCGCCGAGCCGGTCGAGGATCCCGCCGAGCTGCGCACCCTGGTGCGGATCCTGCCCCGGCCGTGGGCAGCGGGTCGTCGTTCGCTCTACCTGCGCATCCCCCTGACGGAGGTGACCGGGCGGCGTCTCGGTGACGGCTGGGACCTGGAGGAGACGCTCCCGGTCAGCCGTGTCCTGTGACCCGCGGGACCCGGACCGGACCTCGGGTCACACCGTGACGATGACGGCACCTTTCGAGCACCCGTCCCTGTCCGGGCCCGCCGGGGCCCTGCTGGACGCCGTGAGCGCGATCTCGAGCGACCTCGACCTCGGCAGCGTGCTGACACGCATCGTCACGGCGGCCACCGAGCTGACCGGTGCGCGGTACGGCGCGCTCGGCGTGATCGGCGCCGACGGGCGCCTGGTCGAGTTCGTCACCACCGGGGTCGACGAGGCGACCCGAGCGCTCATCGGCGACCTTCCGCACGGTGGCGGCATCCTCGGGGTGATCATCGAGGACCCGTCCGGGCTGCGCCTGGCCGACCTCACGACCCATCCGGGCTTCGTCGGCTTCCCGGCGAACCACCCTCCGATGACCACCTTCCTCGGGATGCCGGTGCGCATCCGGGGCACGGTCTACGGCAACCTGTACCTGACCGAGAAGCGGGACGGGCAGCAGTTCACCGAGGAGGACGAGCAGCTCCTCCAGGCGCTCGCCCGCACCACCGGGCTCGTCATCGACAACGCGCGCACCTACGGCCTCAGCGAGCGCAGGCGCCGGTGGCTGGAGGCGACCGCCGAGCTCGGGGTCGCCCTGGGGCCGCCGGTGCACCCGGACCGACGGCTCGCCCGGATCGTGGAGATCGCCCGCACCGTGTCCGGGGCCCGGGCCACCGCGCTGCTCGCCCCCGACCCGGCCGACGACACGGTCGCCGCCGACGCGGCCGACGCCGACCTCCTGCGCGAGCTCTCCGACCTGGTGCGCAGCGGTCCCGACCTCGACGAGACCGCACCCCCCCTGCTGTTGAGCCTCGACGGCGTCGACGCCGTCGTCATCCCGGTTCGCGCCCACCTGGCCCCGGTGATCGCCCTGGCCGCGCTCTTCGAGAGCAGCTCCCCCCTGCACGAGGCCGGCGAGCGGGAGCTGCTCGCGACCTTCGCCGACCAGGCCGCGCTGGCCCTGGACCGGGGGCAGGCCATCGCGGACCGGCAACAGCTGGCCGTCCTCTCCGACCGCGAGCGGATCGCCCGCGACCTGCACGACGTGGTCATCCAGCGACTCTTCGCCACGGGGCTCCAGCTCCAGGGCGTGGCCGCCATGGCCGTGTCCGGCGACGTGGCGAGTCGCCTGGACGAGGCGGTCTCCGGCCTGGACGACACCATCAAGGCCATCCGGGGCACGATCTTCGAGCTGCAGGACGGGCATCGGCCCTCCCTGCGAGCCGACATCCACCGGCTCGTCGGCGAGTACGCCCCGGCCCTCGGCCACCAGCCCGTCGTACGGACGTCGGGGCCCCTCGACACCGCAGTCCCGACCCCGGTCGCCGCGCAACTGCTGCCGGTGCTGCGGGAGGCGGTGTCCAACGTCGCCCGGCACGCCTTCTCCCGGCGGACGGTGGTCGAGGTGGATGTCGACCCGCTGGAGCTGGTCCTCACCGTCGTCGACGACGGGGTCGGCCTGCCCGAGGACCCCACCGAGAGCGGCCTCAGCAACGCCCGACGTCGGGCCGGCGACCTGGGCGGCACCCTCGAGGTGCGACCCCGCTCCCCCCGTGGCACGACGCTGGTGTGGCGCGTCCCGCTCGGCTGAGGCCCCCGTCCCGCTCGACCGGCAGACACGACGAGACCCGCCCGGAGGCCCGGGYGGGTCGGGTCGTACTGCGGGAGCAGGGCTCAGGTCAGGATGGGGTACTTCCGGACCATCCGGGTCCGTCGCCACTGGCGCCCGAGGCCCCACGTAGCACCCGCCCCGGCGAAGAACAGGACCGCCATGGCGATGACGCCGATCAGGTGGTCGTCGACGAACGGGTTGTTCTCGAGCCGGAAGGACGCGGCGTACATGAAGGTGTACATCAGGGCACCGGCCGCGGTGCCGATGCGCATCCCCACGCCGAGCATGAGGGTCAGCCCGATCCCGAGCAGGCCGATCATGAAGAGCCAGTCGACCCAGGCCTGGCCGGCCATCGAGTTGAAGGTGCCCTTGAACCAGTTGCCCTCCGGAACGCCGAAGGTGAGGAACCCCTCGGTCGGGCTGCCGCCGTTGATCCAGGCCGCGTCCCCGAAGCGGTCGAGGTTCCCCTGCTGGTCGTAGCCGGTGCCGAACCCGAGCGCGAAGGTCTTGTCGAGGAACGCCCACAGGAACGTCCATCCGAACGCGAGGCGGAGCGCGGCGATGGAGCGCTCGAGACCGACACCCGTCTCCGTGGTCTCCGACGTGGTGACGCCCTCACTGGTGATGTGGTGGTGGCGATGGATGACGGCCATGACGATCCCTCCAGAACTGAATGGGCGATGGTGCCTCAATGCACCTCCACTCTCGTTCCAGCGGGGATCGGCGGTCAGGGGACGAGGTCCCCCCGGCCGACGCCGAAGGTCCTCAGGCCTCGGGACCGAGAAGCTTGGAGGCCAGCACGGCCGCCTGCGTACGCCTCTCGAGGCCGAGCTTGGCCAGGATGCTGGACACGTAGTTCTTCACCGTCTTCTCGGCGAGGAACATCCGCTCCCCGATCTGGCGGTTGGTCAGCCCCTCGGCGATGAGACCGAGCAGCTTGAGCTCCTGCTCGGTGAGCTCCGCCAGCTCCGGGGCGGTCGCCGGTCCGTGCCGCACCCGCTCCAGGACCCGCGCGGTGAGGGCCGGGTCGATGAGCGAGTTGCCTGCCGCCACCTGGCGTACTGCGGTGACCAGGTCGCTGCTGCGGATCTCCTTGAGGACGTAGCCCGACGCACCCGCCATGATCGCGGCGAAGAGCGCCTCGTCGTCGTCGTACGACGTCAGGATGAGCGCCCGGATCGTCGGGTCGACGGCACGGACGGTCCGGCACACCTCGATCCCGGACCCGTCGGGCAGGCGGCCGTCGAGGACGGCGACGTCCGGGCGCAGGGCCGGGATGCGCGCGCTGGCCTCGACCGCGGAGGCCGAGTCGCCGATGACCTCGATGTCCTCCTGGCGCTCCAGGAGGAACTTCAGGCCCTCGCGGACGACGTCGTGGTCGTCGAGCAGGTACACGCGGATCTTCTCGGTCACGATGCCATTGGACCAGATCGCGCGTCCGGGCGGGAGGATCGCGCGTGCTGGTCCAGTTTGCCCATGGCGTGGGGCGCACCCGAAGCGCACGATGGGGTGAACCAAGGAGGCCCCACATGTCACTCGCACGCAGTGGGGTGGCGTTGATGATCCCGGTCACCGACGTCGCCCGATCGACCCAGTTCTACCGTGACTCCCTCGGGCTCGAGTACACCGGCACCAACGACGAGGGCAGCGCCGCGTTCGCCGTGGGCAGCGACTCCCAGCTGGTGCTCCTCCCCCGTCCCGAGAGCCATCCGTCGGAGAGCACGGCGATGAGCTTCGAGGTCGACGACGTCGCCACGGAGATCAGCGCCCTCGAGGGTCGCGGCGTCGTCTTCGAGGACTACGACATGCCGGAGCTCAAGACCGTCGACCACGTCGCGGAGATGGGCAGCGAGCGGGCCGCGTGGTTCAAGGACCCCGACGGCAACGTCCTGTGCCTGCACCAGGACCTCACCTGACCCCTCACCTCAGAGTTCGACCGCRCCGTCGACCGACTCCCGGATCAGGTCGGCGTGCCCGGCATGCCGGGCGTACTCCTCCACCATGTGCACCATGATCCAGCGCAGCGTGGCGACCTCGCCGTCGCTGCGCGGTCGGCGAGCCGGCTGGTCGAGGCCGCCGGCGGCCAGCGCCTCGTCGAGCGCCGCGTCGGCACGGGCGACCTCGACGTCGTACATCTCCCGCAGCTCCTGCGGCGTGTCGTGCCGCGCGGAGCTCCAGTCCCAGTCCTCGTCGGCGTCCCAGTCGACGTCGGCCCAGAACCCCACCGGCGGCCGGTCGTGCAGGGCGATGGTGAACCACCACTGCTCGACGAAGGCGAGGTGCTTGATCATCCCGCCGAGCGTCATCACCGCGGGGTGGCCGGGAACGGTGGCGGACAGCTGGTCGGCGTCGAGGCCGCCGGTCTGCGCGCGGATCGTGTCGCGGTAGTAGTCGATCCAGCCGCGCAGCATGCTGGTCTCGTCGGCGGCGAAGGGCGGGTCCTGCGGGTAGCTCGACATGACCGGCACGCTAGCCGGGCTCGTCCCCACCGGCACCCGGGTTTCCCGGTGCCGGTCGTAGGGTCGGCCGCGTGGCTCTCACCCGTCCCTGTCCGTGCGGCTCCGGGGCGGCGTACGACGCCTGCTGCGGACCGCTGCACCGGGGCACCGCCCTCGCCTCGACCCCCGAGCAGCTGATGCGCTCCCGGTTCTCGGCGTATGCCCTCGGCGAGAGCGACCACGTGTTCCGCACGTGGCACCCGCGCACGCGTCCCGACGACCTCGCGCCGGACCCGCGGCTGACCTGGACCCGGCTCGAGGTGATCGAGGCGACCGGCGACGAGGTGGAGTTCCGGGCGCACTACGAGTCGCCGGACGGTCCGGGGGTGCTCCACGAGCGCAGCGTCTTCGAGGAGCGCCGCGGGCGCTGGGTGTACGTCGCCGCCGTGCCCTAGGAGCGGGGTCGCACGAGGCGGACCGGAGCGGTCAGGCGACCAGCAGCTGCTCGCGCTCGGCGCGGAGCCGGCGCAGGTCCTCCAGCGCTGCGTCCCGTCGCCGGACGAGGACCTCGAGGGTCTCCMCCACACCCGCGGTGGCGACCCGCACCTTGTCCGAGGCCTGCCGGATCCGGTCCCGCACCGCCCAGTCGCTGAAGATGTTGTCGAACCACACGTCGAAGAACTGGGTCATCTGGTCGACCTCGATGCCGCCCACGGCGTGCAGCCCGACGTCGGCGAGCTCGGTGGCCAGGTGGCCGAGCGCGGCGTCGGCCTGCCGGATCACCTGGCCCGCCTTGTCGAGGCGGTCGTACTTCACCATGTCGGTGACCATCCCGCCGCCGAAGAACGTGTCGTACGTCGACCAGGAGCCGGCGCTGCCGAGGTGCTCGGCCGCCTGGTGCAGGGCGCCGAGGGCGTGGTCGGCGGCGGCGCCCGCCTCGTCGTGCTGCGCCAGCTCGGCCTCGCGCGTGCCGAGAGCCGCGGCCAGCCCGGTCAGGCGGTCGGCCACCGCGGCGGACGCCGGGTCGGCGGCCACCTCGGCCTCCCGCTCGGCGAGCAGCGCCGCCCGGCGGGCGGCGAGGTCGCCGAGGGCGTTGATGYGGACCACCAGCTCGGTGACCTCGCGGTCGGCGGCCACCCGGCGGGCCTCGGCCTCGGCAGCGGCGTACTGGGCGGCCTACACCTCGGACCGCTCGCGGTCGAGGTCGGTGTCGCGGCGGCCCCGCAGGCCGGCCAGGATCCGGG
>NZ_JBFUMD010000044.1:0-13116 GCF_054049555.1 Nocardioides sp. P5_C9_2 | reverse complement strand
GCCTCACCTCCTGGGACGCGGGTGCCCGGCCCGTTCCGGTCGCGACCCGGCTGGCCGCCCGGTCGGCGGTGCAGGAGGGCGCCGCCGCCCTGGTCGTCGACATCGCCGGACCCGCGACCGCGGTCGTCGAGGGGGACGACCTCACCCGGCTCGCCGCCGGGTGGCGCGTGGTGCGCCTCCAGGGGGGTCAGGGGGGGCAGCTCGGCTGGATTGGCCCCGCGACGGAATGATCGGCTAGCCTTGGGTGTTGACCGATCAGTTCCACTCTGCCCCCGCGGGGAGCGGGACCGATCCTCCAAGCGGGAACAGCAGCATCGTTCCCCACCCGCACCGGCCGCACTGCACACAGGTCGTCGGGTCACGGTCCGGATGAGTCGCACGCCCAGCGTGCGGCACTACTGGCTCCCGCTTGGTACACAGCGGGAGCCGTTCCTCATTTGCGGGCACGTGTCTCCGGCCAGGGTCACCCCAACCACTGAGTCACTGGAGGACACATCAGCACCGAGCTGCGCATCAACGAGCGGATCCGGGTTCCCGAGGTCCGACTTGTCGGGCCCAATGGAGAGACGGTCGGCATCGTGCCGACCGACCAGGCGTTGAAGCTTGCCCAGGAGGCAGACCTCGACCTCGTCGAGATCGCGCCCCAGGGGCGGCCGCCGGTCTGCAAGCTCATGGACTACGGCAAGTTCAAGTACGAGAACGCCCAGAAGGCTCGCGAGGCGCGTCGCAACCAGACGAACGTGATCATCAAGGAGATGAAGCTTCGTCCCAAGATCGACGCGCACGACTACGAGACCAAGAAGGGCCACGTCGTCCGCTTCCTCAAGGCCGGCGACAAGGTCAAGATCACCATCATGTTCCGCGGTCGCGAGCAGCACCGCCCCGAGCTGGGCTTCCGGTTGCTGCAGCGCCTGGCCGAGGACGTCACCGAGCTCGGCTTCATCGAGTCCTCGCCCAAGCAGGACGGCCGCAACATGATCATGGTGCTCGGCCCGCACAAGAAGAAGGCCGACGCCAAGATCGACGCCGCCGCCGCCAAGGACGCCAAGGCGGCCGAGCGTGAGGCAGCCGTGGCCGAGGAGCAGGCCGAGCGCGACGCCGCCCACGCGGCCGGCCCGGTGGCTGCCAAGAAGGAGCGCGGCCGCTCCGAGAACCTCGACGACGAGATCGAGGCCTGAGCCTGCGGGACACCGCAGCCTCGCCACGACACCCACGTCGTCGCACCACGACGTCCCAGACATCCAGCAGCTAGAGAGTAGAGAGAGATGCCGAAGAACAAGACGCACTCCGGTGCCAGCAAGCGCTTCCGCGTGACCGGCTCGGGCAAGATCCTCCGCGAGAAGGCCGGCAAGCGCCACAACCTCGAGAAGAAGCCCTCGAAGGTCACCCGCCGCCTCTCCGGCACGGTCGAGGTCGCCAAGGCCGACAACGCCCGCGCCAAGAAGCTGCTGGGTCGCTGACCCACGAAGCCGCCTCCGGCGGTTGGTTGCACCACCTTTCCGAGTTTTGAGCACCAAGGAGTAAGAAATGGCACGCGTCAAGCGGGCAGTCAACGCCCAGAAGAAGCGCCGGGTAGTCCTCGAGCGCGCCTCCGGCTACCGCGGTCAGCGTTCGCGCCTGTACCGAAAGGCCAAGGAGCAGGTCACCCACTCGCTGGTCTACAGCTACAACGACCGCCGCAAGAACAAGGGCAACTTCCGCAAGCTGTGGATCCAGCGCATCAACGCCGCCGCGCGTGCGCAGGGCATGACCTACAACCGCTTCATCCAGGGCCTCAACCTCGCCGGTGTCGAGGTCGACCGCAAGATCCTGGCCGAGCTGGCCGTCAACGACGTCGCCGCGTTCAACGCGCTGGTCGAGACCGCCAAGGCCGCCCTCCCCGAGGACGTCAACGCGCCCAAGGTGTCTGCCTGAGCATGAGCACCCCCCTGACGGCGGGCACCCCACTCACGGTGGGGAACGGCCGCGTCAAGGAGGCTCGCAAGTTGAGCCGCCGCCCGGTCCGATCCGAGCGGCGGCTCTTCCTTGCCGACGGCCCCAAGGCCGTCGAGGGCGCACTGTCCGTGCCGGGTTGCGTGGTCGAGGTCTTCGCCACCCCCGACGCCCGGCACCGGTACGCCGACCTGCTGGCCACCGCCGACGACGTCACCACCGTGGACGACCGGGCGCTGGCGTCGCTCTCCGAGGCGGTCACTCCCGCGGGCCTCGTCGCCGTGTGCCGACACCTCGACGTCCCGCTGGCCGACGCCCTGTCCGGGTCGCTCGTGGTCATCTGCGCCGACGTGCGTGACCCTGGCAATGCGGGCACCGTCATCCGTACCGCCGACGCGGCCGGGGCCGGCGGTGTCGTGCTGGCCGGGAGCTCGGTCGACGCCTACAACGCCAAGACCGTGCGGGCGACCGTGGGCAGCCTGTTCCACCTCCCCATCGCCGTCGAGCCCGACCCAGCGGTCGCCGTCGCCGCCGCGCAGGCGGCCGGCTACACCGTACTGGCGGCCGACGGGTCGGGGGACGTCGACCTCTTCGACGCCGACCTGGACGGTCCCACGGCGTGGCTCCTCGGCAACGAGGCGTGGGGCCTGCCCGCCGAGCTGGCGACGCTGGCCGACGGGCGCGTCGCGATCCCGATCCACGGCCGCGCCGAGAGCCTCAACCTCGCCACCGCCGCCGCGGTCTGCCTCTACGCCAGCGCCCGCGCACAGCGGTCCTGACGAGGACCT
This sequence comes from Nocardioides sp. P5_C9_2, assembly GCF_054049555.1. Classification (NCBI taxonomy): domain Bacteria; kingdom Bacillati; phylum Actinomycetota; class Actinomycetes; order Propionibacteriales; family Nocardioidaceae; genus Nocardioides; species Nocardioides sp. P5_C9_2. The sequence continues at coordinate 10,396 of NZ_JBFUMD010000044.1, read as the reverse complement.
CCGTGATCCTCATCGACCCGCCGGCCGTGCCTCGCTGGGGCCGCACGTGGTCCCACATGGCCAGCGACACGTCGTACGACGAGCTGCACGTCTTCGCGAGGGCGAACGGCGTCCCCGAGCGCGGCTTCGACCGCGACCACTACGACGTGCCGGCCGAGTTCCACGACGCGATGGTGGCGGCCGGCGCGGTCCCGGTGACCAGCCGGGAGCTGGTCGCGCGCGTGCGTGCCGCCGGGTTGCGCCGTCCCAAGGCGGCCCGTCCCGACTAGGGTGAGCCGGTGCCCCGCATCGTCGAAGCCCGGCCCACGCGGCTGCAGTCGTTGGCCGACCTCTACCCGGACGGCATCCTCGGCGCCACCATCGGGGGCGAGATMACGTTCGTCAACGACCACGCGGCCCGGCTCCTCGGGACCACGGTCGAGCAGGCGATGGGTGGTCGGCTCGAGGAGGTGCTGCTCCTGCAGGACCAGGACGGGCAGACCTGGCTGGACGTCAACCGTCCCGACCGCAGCCTCTCCACGCGCACCGGCGTCCCCGAGCAGTCGTGGCTGAACTCCAGCGGCGAGGAGGTGCTCACCACCGCCCGCATGGTCCGTGAGCGGCCCCTAGCGCCGGTGGTCGGTGTGGCCATCGGGATCCGCAACGGTCGGGGCAGGGCGCGGCTCGACCGCGAGCGCTCGGACCTGGTCGCGACCGTCGCCCACGAGCTGCGCTCCCCGCTGACCGGCGTGAAGGGCTTCGTCCAGGCGCTCCTCAACCGTTGGGACAAGCTCAACGACGAGCAACGCAAGCTGATGCTCACCACGGTCAACGCCGACGCCGACCGGTTGGTGCGCCTCATCGCCGAGCTGCTCGACGTGGCCCGCATCGACACCGGCCGGCTCTCGCTCTACCCGCGGGAGTCCGACGCGGTCGTGCTGGCCCGGCGGGTCGTGGACTCGGTGGGCGCCGGCACCAGCCGGATGGTCGAGCTCGATGCGGCCGAGGGGCTGCCGGAGATCTTCGCCGACCCCGACAAGTTCACCCAGGTCGTCACCAACCTGGTGGAGAACGCCGTCCGCCACGGGCAGGGCCGGGTCACGGTGTCCCTGGCGGCGACGCCCGGGTCCTCCGACGTCGACGGCGTGCGGATCTGCGTCGACGACGAGGGGKAGGGCATCCCGGAGGAGATGCGCCGACGCGTCTTCACCAAGTTCTGGAAGCACGGTTCCAGCGGTGGCTCGGGCCTGGGGATGTACATCGTGGGCGGGCTGACCCGCGCGCACGGCGGCTACGTGACGGTCACCGAGTCCGACGGCGGGGGAGCCCGCGTGATGGTCGACTGGCCGCGCGAGGACCGCCGCCCGGAGTGACCAGGCCCGGGAGGCTCACTCGGAGGCGGCCATGGTGGCGCCGAGCCCGATCATCATCACGCCTCCGGTGACCCCCATGGCGTCCAGCCGCTCCGGGCGCCGTGCGAACCAGTCGCGTGCCTTGCCCGCGGCCATCGCCCACGCGGAGTCACTGGCCACGGCCAGCAACGCGAAGACCAGGCCGAGGAGCGCGACCTGCAGCCCGACCGGGCCCGACGGGTCGGTGAACTGCGGCAGGAAGGCCACGAAGAACACGATCGTCTTGGGGTTGCCCATGCCCACCAGCAACCCGGTACGGACCGCGGCGCCGGGCCGCTCCGGCGTGCGACGACCGGCCGCCATCGCCACCCGTGCGTCCTTGCGGTGCCGGATCGCGGAGACACCCAGCCACACGACCCAGGCGGCTCCGGCCAGCTTGAGCACGGTGTACGCGGTCGCGCTGGCGGCCACCACGGCGCCGAGGCCGAGCGCCACGAGCACCACCTGCACCAGCAGGCCGAGGGCGTTGCCGACGACGGACAGCAGGGCCTCGCGACGCCCGACGCTGAGCGCGCGACCGATGGTGAAGAGCAGGCTAGGGCCCGGCACCTGGATGAAGAGGATCGAGGCGAGCACGAACGCGAGGAGCTGGCTGGTGGTCGGCACCCGTCAAGGCTAGGACCTCACCGGCGCCAGCGCCTCCCGGTTCTCACGGGGGCCATCTGCACACAACCTTCACGAGTCGTCCGCGCCTCGCGCGCGGCCGGGCTCCTAGGGTCGACCCATGACACGACGACGGGTACTGGTGGTCGAGGACGACCGGGTCATCAACGACCAGCTCGCCGAGCGACTCCGGGCCGAGGGCTACGACGTCGTCCAGGCGTTCGACGGACCGGCTGCGGTCCGTGAGGCCCACGAGGTCGAGCCCGACGCCGTGATCCTCGACGTCATGCTGCCGGGCATCGACGGCCACGAGGTGTGCCGTCGCATCCAGGCGGCACGCCCGGTCCCGGTCCTCATGCTCACCGCGCGCGACGACGAGGCCGACATCCTCGTCGGGCTCGGTGTCGGGGCGGACGACTACCTCACCAAGCCGTTCCGGATGCGGGAGGTCGTGGCCAGGGTCGCGTCCCTCGTCCGCCGCGTCGAGCGGGCGTCCGAGCTGGCCGCCGGGACGGACCGCGACCCGCTGGTCCTCGGCGCGCTGGTCGTCGACCCGGGGCGGCGCCGCACCACGCGCGACGGGAGCGAGGTCCACCTGACGCCCACGGAGTTCGACCTGCTCGTGTGCCTGGCCCGTGAGCCGGGCCAGGTGCTGACCCGCGAGCGTCTCCTCGCCGACGTGTGGGGATGGGCCGAGACCGGCCTCACCGGCGTCGCCACGCGGACCGTGGACAGCCACGTCAAGGCGCTGCGCCACAAGCTCGGTGCCGCCTGGATCCGCACCGTGCACGGCGTGGGCTACGCGTTGGAGCCCGGGGAGCCCGCTCCGTGAGCGCGGCGCTCGACCCGGTCACCAGCATCAAGGTCAAGCTGGGGGCGCTCGTCGCCGCCTCGGTCGTCGCGGCCGCGCTCCTGGCCACCCTGGGCTCCGCCGCAGGCGTCCCCGCCCTGCTCACGGTGCCCGTCGCGGTGGCCCTGGYGCTCGGGGTCACCCAGCTGCTCGCCGCCGGGATGGTGGCCCCGTTGCGGGAGATGACCGACGTCGCCCAGCGGATGGCACGCGGCGACTACTCCGGCCGGGTCCGCACCACCTCCACCGACGAGGTCGGGCGGCTCGCCGACGCGTTCAACCAGATGGCGGCCGACCTCGAGCGGGTCGACGCCGAACGGCGCGACCTGATCGCCACCGTCTCCCACGAGCTGCGCACCCCCCTCGCGGCCATGACCGCGGTCCTGGAGAACCTGGCCGACGGGGTGGTCCCGGCCGACTCCGACCACCTGTCCGGGGCGCTGGCCCAGGCCGAGCGGTTGCGGGACCTCGTCGCGGACCTGCTGGACCTGTCCCGGCTCGAGGCGGGGGTGATCCGGTTGGATCCCCGCGAGGTGGCGCTGGCGGGGCTGGTCGAGGAGTGCGTCCGCGAGGTGGGCCACGCCGGCCGGACGGCGTCGTACGACGTCATGGTCGACCCCGGCCTGCTCGTGACCGCGGACCCGTCCCGACTGCGCCAGCTGCTCGTCAACGCCCTCGACAACGCCGGGCGCCACAGTCCCTCGGGCGTCCCCGTCCGGGTCTCGGCCGGCACCGGTGGCGACCACTGGTGGCTGGAGGTCGCGGACGACGGATCCGGGGTCGAGCCCGAGGACCGCGAGCGCGTCTTCCAGCGCTTCGGCACGAGCGCCACCGGGGGTGGCACCGGCCTCGGCCTGGTCGTCGCGCGCTGGGTGGCCGAGCTCCACGGCGGCACCCTGCGCTTCGTCGACCCCCGGCCCGGCCGATCCGGGGCACGCCTCCGGCTGCAGGTCCCGCTGAACATCCAGATCCAGGTCCCGTTCCACGTGCCCCAGGAGGCAGTCGTGCCCGGTCCGTCCCAGCCACCGCTCACCGGCCGCACCGAGGTCGCTCCGCCCGGACGTCAGGCCCCGGACGGGCAGGTCGGGCCACCCCCACCCGGCCTCGACGCCCTGTTCGGCGCGTTCTGGCCCGAGGCACCCGGCTCGGCCGCGCTCCGGGTGGTGGTCGCCAGCGTCCTGGTGGGCGTGCTCGCCGGGGCCACGATGGCCTTCGTGGGCCCGGGGCTCGCGTGGACGTTGGTCCTCGCGGCCGCCGGGGGAGCGGCGTACGCCACCGCCCGGCACCGACGCGACCGGTTCGTCGTGGGCGCCACGGTCCTGGGGCTGCTGCTCGTCGTACCGCTCACCCTCCTGGACAACGCCGGCATCGCGCTGCTCTGCGTCGTCGCCGCGATCGCGGTGTTCCTGGTGGCGGTGACCCGCGCGGTCACGCTGTCCGGCTTCGTGCTGGCGGGCCTGTCGTGGCCGCTGTCCTCGCTGCGGGGGCTGCCGTGGTTCGGTCGCAGCCTGCGCCTCGCGGGGACGGGGGGCCGAACCCCCGCGGTGGCCCGCACCGCGGCCCTGTCGATGCTCGGGCTGGTGGTCTTCGGTGCGCTCTTCGCCTCGGCCGACGCGCTGTTCGCCAGCTGGGTCGACGTCGTGGTGCCCAACCTGACCTTCGGGGACCTGGTGGCCCGGGTGTTCGTGGCGGTCGCGGTCTTCGGGCTCAGCCTCGCCGGCTCGTACGCCGCCCACCACCCGGCACGCGTCGAGGCGCCCCGCCGCGCGGTGGAGGCGCTGCCCCACCGCTTCGAGTGGTTGGTGCCGGTACTGATCGTCGACGGTGTCTTCCTGGTCTTCCTCGCCGCCCAGGCCACCGTCGCGTTCGGTGGCCACGACTACCTCGAGCGGACCACGGGAGTCACCTACGCCGACTACGTCCACCAGGGCTTCGGACAGCTCACCGTGGCCACCGCGCTCACCCTGCTGGTGGTGTGGGCGGCCGCCCGCAGGGCCGGGGACGCCCCGCACGACCGGCTCTGGCTGCGTACGTCACTGGGACTGCTCTGCGTGCTGACCCTCGTCGTGGTCGCGTCCGCGATCTACCGGATGCACGTCTACCAGCAGGCCTACGGCTTCACGACGCTGCGCCTCGTCGTCGACGTCTTCGAGGGCTGGCTCGGACTCGTGGTGCTCACCGTCATGGTCGCCGGGGTGCTGGGCCTGGGGCGCTGGATCCCGCGCGTCGCGCTGGTGACCGGTGCCGTCGCCACGCTCGGCCTCGCGGTGGTCAACCCCGACGCCTGGGTGGCCGGACGCAACATCGACCGCTACGAGGAGACGGGAGCCCTCGACCTGCGCTACCTCCAGTCGTTGTCGGCCGACGCGGCGCCGGTGATCGCGGAGCGGCTGCCCGAGCGGGTGGCGGGATGCGTGCTGCAGGACCTCAGGCTCAACCAGCTGAGCGGGGACGAGTCGACCGTGTGGGGATGGAACCTCGGACGTCACCGTGCGGACGACGCCCTCGCGACCGTGGAGATGCCTGCGGCCCCGGACGCCACCGGCGATCCGTGCGCGCCCGTCTACGAGGAGTTCGGCGAGCCCTCCGGCACTCCGGTCGACTAGCATCGCCGGTTCCGTACGACGCGGGGTCCGGGGAGCTGCCCCGGCCGGCCGGCTCCTACAATCGGCGCGTCCACGCAGACGCTGAGGAAAGGGAGCCATGTCCGGCCCCAACACCGAGTACGACCCCGTCGAGGTCACCCCGCTGAAGGCCGACGAGGTCGAGGCCATGCGCGACGCGGCCGTCGCGGCGATCGCCGCGGCCACCGACCTCGAGGCCCTAAAGACGGTCCGGCTCGAGCACGTCGGCGACCGCTCGCCCCTCGCCCTCGCCAACCGCGAGATCGGCGCCCTGCCGCCCCAGGCCCGCAAGGACGCCGGGCAGCGCGTCGGTCAGGCCCGGGGTGCGGTCAACAAGGCCCTCGCCGCGCGTCAGGTGCAGCTCGAGGCCGAGCACGAGGAGCGGATGCTGGTCGAGGAGACCGTCGACGTCACGCTCCCCACCGGCCGGACCCGCCGCGGCAGCCGGCACCCGATCACGCTGCAGTCCGAGCTCATCGCGGACATCTTCGTCGCGATGGGCTGGGAGATCGCCGAGGGGCCGGTCGTGGAGGCGGAGTGGCTCAACTTCGACGCCCTCAACCTCGGTCCCGACCACCCGGCCCGCACCATGCAGGACACCTTCTGGACCGAGCCCGCCGACCACCACGTCGTGCTGCGGACCCAGACCTCGCCGGTGCAGGCGCGGACCATGCTGACCCGCAGGCCCCCGATCTACGTGGCCTGCCCGGGCCGGGTGTTCCGCACCGACGAGTACGACGCGACGCACAGCCCGATGTTCCACCAGGTCGAGGGCCTCGTCGTCGACGAGGGCATCACCATGGCCCACCTCAAGGGCTCCCTCGACCACCTCGCCTCACAGCTGTTCGGTGACGGGATCGACACCCGGTTCCGTCCGTCGTACTTCCCCTTCACCGAGCCGTCCGCCGAGGTCGACGTCCGGTGCTTCGTGTGCCGGGGCGTCGACAGCGCCTCCTGCCGGACCTGCCGCGGCGAGGGCTGGATCGAGTGGGGTGGCTGCGGCGTCGTCAACCCGCGGGTGCTCGTCGCGTGCGGCATCGACCCCGAGACCTACTCCGGGTTCGCCTTCGGCATGGGCATCGACCGCAGCTTCATGTTCCGCCACACCCTGGAGGACCTGCGCCCGCTCTTCGAGGGCGACGTGCGCTTCTCCTCCGCCTTCGGCACCGAGATCTGAGAAGGACCCCTCGTGAAGACCCCCCTGTCCTGGATCACCGAGCACGTCGACGTGCCCGAYCACGTCACGACCGACGAGCTCACCGCGCGACTCACCCTCACCGGCCTCAAGCTGGAGGGCATCCACAGCCCCGGAGCCGACATCACCGGTCCGCTCGTCGTCGGCCGGGTGCTGACCGTGGAGCCCGAGCCTCAGAAGAACGGCAAGACCATCAACTGGTGCACCGTCGACGTCGGCCCTGCACTGAACGCTGCCAACGGCACCGGCGAGGCCGGTCAAGGGGTGGGCATCGTGTGCGGCGCCCACAACTTCGTGACCGGCGACCTGGTCGTCGTCGTCCTCCCCGGGGGAGTGCTCCCGGGCGGCTTCGAGATCTCCGCCCGCAAGACCTACGGCCACGTGTCGTCGGGGATGATCTGCTCGGCCGCCGWGCTGGGCCTGGGCGACGAGCACGACGGCATCATCGTGCTTCCCGCCGACGCCGGCGAGCCCGGCCAGGACGTGCGCGGCGTGCTCGGCCTCGACGAGGAGGTCATCGAGTTCGAGATCAACCCGGACCGGGCCTACGCGCTCTCGCTGCGCGGCATCGCCCGCGAGGTGCTCGTCTCCGTGGAGGGCGCCACCGGCTTCCGGGACCCCGCGCTGCGCGACACCCCGCCCGCCAACGACGGCGGCCACCCCGTCAGCGTGGAGGACCCGGCGGGCTGCCCGGTCTTCGTGGCCCGCAAGGTCACCGGCTTCGACCCGACCGCCCCGACGCCGGACCTCATCGCCCAGCGCCTCACCGCGGCCGGCATGCGCCCGATCTCGCTGGCCGTCGACGTCACCAACTACGTCATGCTCGAGACCGGGCGGCCGATCCACGGCTACGACGCGGACCTGCTGCAGGGACCCGTCGTMGTACGCCGGGCCCGCGAGGGGGAGCGGCTCACCACCCTCGACGGCACTGCACGCACCCTGTCGGCCGAGGACCTGGTCGTCACCGACGACTCGGGGATCATCGGCCTCGGCGGCGTCATGGGCGGGCAGACGACCGAGATGTCGGATTCCACGACCAGCATCCTGGTCGAGGCGGCCCACTGGGACGCCACGTCGATGTTCCGCACCGGGCGCCGGCACCGCATCACGTCCGAGGCGGGCAAGCGGAACGAGCGCGGCGTCGACGCCACGATCTGCGAGGCCGCGGCGGACCGCGTCGTCGAGCTGCTCACGACGTACGGCGGTGGGCAGGCCGACCCCGGCGTCACCGTGGTGGGGACGCCTCCGGCGATGCCCGTGATCACCGTCTCGGGCGACCGCGCCGCGCGGGTCTCGGGACTCGACATCAGCGAGGAGCGGGCCGTCGAGGCGCTGCGCGCCGTCGGCTGCGAGGTCTCGGGGAGCGGGACCCTCGAGGTCACACCACCGCCGTGGCGCCCCGACCTCACCGATCCGCAGGACACGACCGAGGAGGTCATCCGGCTCGTCGGTTACGACACGATCCCGTCGGTCCTGCCCCAGGCACSGGGTGGCCGGGGCCTGACGCGCACGCAGCTGCTGCGACGCCGCGTCGGTCGGACGATGGCCGGTGCCGGGTACGTGGAGGTCGTCACCTTCCCCTTCGTGGGCGACACCGACCTGGACGCCCTCGGGCTGCCGGCGGACGACCCGCGGCGCACGACGCTCCAGCTGTCCAACCCGCTGAGCAGCGAGGCCCCGGGGATGACGACGACCCTGCTGCCGGCGCTGCTCCGCACCGCGGGCAAGAACGTGGGGCTCGGCACGACGTCGTTGGCGATCTTCGAGGCGGCTTCGGTGACGCTGCCCCGGGCGACGGCCCCCGCGCCGATCCTGCCCGTGGACCGGCGCCCCACCGACGCCGAGCTCGACGCGCTCGACAAGGCACTGCCCGCCCASCCCCTCCACCTCGGTCTCGTCGCCGTCGGTGAGCACGAGCAGCCCGGCTGGTGGGGTCCCGGGCGGACGGTGGCCTGGTCCGACGCCGTGGAGGCGGTGCGGACCGTCGCCGAGGAGCTCGGACTCGAGCTGACCGCACGCCCGGCGGCGACCGCGCCCTGGCACCCCGGTCGGTGTGCGGCCCTGCTGCTCGGCGACGTCGTGGTGGGTCACGCCGGCGAGCTGCACCCCCGGGTGTGCGCCGACTTCGGGCTGCCCGCGCGCTCGGTGGCCGCGGAGGTCGATCTCGACGTCCTGCTCGAGCACGCCGTCCACCTGCGTCCGGCTCCGAGCTTCTCGGGCTACCCCGTCGCCAAGGAGGACGTGGCTCTCGTCGTCGACCAGACGGTCGCCGCGGCCGACGTGGAGGCGGCCCTGCGCGAGGGGGCGGGCGACCTGCTGGAGTCGATCCGGCTCTTCGACGTCTACACCGGGGAGCAGGTCGGCGAGGGGAAGAAGTCGCTCGCCTTCGCGCTGCGGTTCCGGGCCCCGGACCGCACGCTCAAGGAGGGCGAGGCCGCCGCCGCGCGCGACGCCGCGGTCCGCCTCGCCGCCGAGCGCACGGGAGCCGTGCAGCGCTGAGGACCTGCTGGGTCCTCAGTTGATCGGGTTGGCCACGATCGCGCGGAAGCGGTCCAGCACGTCCCGATCACCCACGATCGACAGGTCGGCCTCGCCGCTCCGGTGCCAGAGCCAGGCGTCGAGGGCGGCGGCCGGTCCGTCGATGACCACGTCGGGCTCGAGGTCCTCCGGCGCGTCCACGAGGTGACAGTCCTCCTCGCCACCGATGACGTCGCCGTTGCGGGGGTCCGTCCCGCTGAAGAGCCCCAGCTGGGCCCACAGCTGGTCACCGGTGTCGGTGCAGTCGAGGCGGACGTGGTGGGGGAGCGGCTCCCACGAGCCCCACGGAGGGCACCCGCCGTACATGACGTCGATGACCTCGGCGACGCCGTCGGCGGCGAGCCGGGCATCGACCGCAGAGGGCTGGTCGGCTGCCAGCTCGGCGTCGAGGCGGTGGACCAGCRCCTCGTGGGCCTGCCGGCGCAGGATGAAGCCGACCGTGTGGTCGTCGGACCAGGTCCACGCCTCGGCGACCGGGTCGGTCCCGTCGAGGGCCTCGGTGAGTGCCGCGCTCGCGACGTCGAAGGCGGCGAGGAGGTCGTCGTACGCCCGGGGTCGCTCGACGTCGTAGGCCTCCTCACCCTCGGTGGGCTCGCTCGGTCGCTCCGCGACCCGGCCCGCCCAGAACCGCTGCACCTTCGTGAGGTGCCACAGCAGGTCGGCGGCGTCCCAGTCGGGGCACGACGGCACCCGGGCCGCGGGATCGCAGCCGGCCAGCACGGAGCGGAACCGCGCGGACTCGGAGCGGATGTGGGCGAGGTAGTCCTCGGGCGTCAGTCGCGTCATCGCCCCAACGTAGGTCCCACCACCGACACGGCGACACCCGTCATCGACGCCAGCGGCCACGGCGGCGCGGGACCGGCTCCACGTCGTGGTCCAGCGCCAGGCGCAGGGTCCGAAGGGCGTCCGGGTCGCCGCTGACCGCGACGCCCTCGCCACCCGGGAGGTCGTGCAGCCACCAGAGCAGGACGGTGGCCGGACCCTCCACCGTCACGACCGGCTCGGCCGCGTCCCCCGACCGCAGGGCTCCCAGGTCCGCCCGCCGGTCCTGCCCGAAGGAGACCGGCCACGCCTGCCCGGCGTCCGTGGCCCGCAGGATCGCCGGCCGCGGGTGCCACGCGACGGCGGCGTCCGGCTCCGCCCAGTGCTCGAGCGCCCGGTCGATCCCGTCCGCCGCGGCGGCGGGGTGCAGCGC
>NZ_JBFUMD010000043.1:0-13240 GCF_054049555.1 Nocardioides sp. P5_C9_2 | reverse complement strand
TGCGCGAGGAGGCCGCCCGGCGTGGCCTGCTGGTCGCCGACAAGCCCGACTCGCACGACATCTGCTTCGTCGCCGACGGGGACAACGCCGGCTGGCTGCGCGACAAGCTCGGGGACCGCAACCCCAACACCGGCGGCGACATCGTCGACGCCACCTCGGGGGAGGTCCTCGGCCGGCACGGGGGCACGGTCGCGTACACGATCGGGCAGCGCCGCGGGCTGCGGCTCGGGCGGCCCGCGCCGGACGGGAAGCCTCGCTTCGTCCTCGACATCGAGCCGGTCTCCGGCACCGTCACCGTCGGCCCCCGCGAGGGTCTCCGGATCGACCGGATCACCGGCATCCGGCCACGCTGGTGCGGCACCGTGCCGGCGCTGCTCGACGGTCCCGCGGTGACCGTCCAGCTGCGTGCCCACGGGGCCGAGCACCGCGCCGTCGTCACCGTCGGTGCCGACGGCGAGCAGGTCGAGGTCGAGCTGCTCGAGCCGGCCGAGGGCATCGCCCCCGGTCAGGCGGTCGTGGTCTACGACGGCAGCCGGGTCGTGGGCTCCGCCACCATCAGTGCCACGGCCCGCTCGGAGGCCCTGACGTGACCACGCTGGCCAGCGGCGTCGGGTCGATGCCCGGCACCGACGACCGGGAGTACGCCGAGGCGGTCCGCGTGGTCCTCGGCGAGCTCTCCCTGCCGCACGTCCCCGAGCTGCCGGGTCGGGGTGCGCTCGCGTCCATGACCGGGCGCGGCCTGGCCGTGGTCGCCGGCCTCGGTGCGGACCTGCAGCCGGCCGGCTGGCGGCTGACCGACGCGCCCGGGGTCGACCACCGCCGCGCCCGCTCCCTGCTGGCCCAGGACCTCGACCAGGTCGAGGAGCAGGCCCAGGCCCACGTCGGCCCCTTCAAGGCCCAGGTCTGCGGCCCGTGGACGCTGGCCGCAACGGTCGAGAAGCCGCGCGGCGACAAGATCCTCTCCGACCACGGGGCCCGCCGCGACCTCGCGCAGGCGCTCGCCGAGGGGGTCCGCGACCACGTCGCCGACCTCCGCCGGCGTCTCCCCGGCACCGAGCGACTGGTCGTGCAGGTCGACGAGCCGGCACTGCCCGCGGTCCTCGCCGGGGCGATCCCCACCGCCTCCGGCTTCGGCCGGCACCGGCGCGTGGACCTGCCCGAGGCCTCCGCCGCGCTGGAGTGGGTACTGACCGCGATCACCGAGTCCGGTGCCGAGCCGTGGGTGCACTCGTGTGCGCCGGCTGTGCCCTGGTCGCTCGTCCGCGGCGCCGGTGCCCGCGGCCTCTCCGTGGACCTCGACGTCCTGCGTCCCGAGGACCTCGACCACCTCGCCGAGGCGCTCGAGGCGGGGGAGACCGTCGCGCTCGGCCTGGTGCCCTCGACGGACCCCGACGGCGTGCCGACCGACACGGTGCTCACCGAGCGGGTGCTGCGCTGGCTGGACATGCTCGGCCTGGACCACGACGAGGCCGCGGGACGGCTGGTGGTGACGCCGTCCTGCGGCCTGGCCGGGGCGTCGTACGACTGGGCGCGGCGAGCGCTGCACCTCTCCGGCGCGGTCGCCGGCCACCTCTGATCCGGGGTGGCGGGCCTTCGGGTCTCAGCCGGGGGCGAGCAGGCGCAGCGAGGCGTCGATCGCGACGTCGTTCCAGCGCTCCACGCCGGTCAGCATGTAGTGCCCCAGGCCACCCATGTCGTGCAGGGTCGCGTCGGAGGCGACACCCCGGGCCCGCTCGACGTAGCGGCGCGTCTCGGCGTACGACGTGATCCGGTCGCGGCGGCCGTGCGCGGCCACGAGCGAGCGACCGGCCAGCGCCGCGACGGGATCCTCGGCCGACCACCAGGGGGCGAGCCCGACGACACCGACCACCGAGGGGTCGTCGGCGAGGTGGACGGCCACCCGGGCGCCCATCGAGTGGCCCAGCAGCACGACCGGGACGTCGCCGTGCTCGACGCGCAGGCGGTCCAGCGCCCAGCGGGCGTCGGCGACGCGGTCGGCGCCGCCGTTCCAGCCGCGCTCTCGGTAGCGCACCAGCCACACACCCGTCCCGGCCTCGTGGGCACGCATCGCGATCGAGCGCTGCATCCACAGGGCCCGGCGCCACGAGGCCGAGCGGCCGTCGACGGGCTGCCGCGAACGGGGCTTGCCGCCGTGYAGCACCAGGACCATCGCGCCGGGACGGCCGGGGGCGTCGTACCTCGTCAGCAGCGGATCACTCACGGGACTCCTTCGAGGCGACCGGCACCTGCGGATGGGTGGGGACGGATGGGTGGGTCGGAGCGGGGGTGCGGAGGGACGGGGAYGGTGGGAACGGCGACGACCCGCCCGCGGCGCGCGGACGGGTCGTGCCGGTACGCCGATCAGCCGACGTGGACGCCCTCCGGCGGGGCGTCCGTGGCCAGCTCCTCGTGCTTGACGTCGAGGAAGATCCACACGATGGCGGAGGCGGCCACCATCATCAGCGAGCCGACGAGGAACGCCATCGTCGCTCCCTCGGTGAAGGCGCCGAGGCTGGCCAGCTGGGCGATGGTGCCCTCGTCCATGCTGCCCTTGGTGGCGGCGGTGAGCGAGGGGGCGATCTCGTCCGCCCGGGTCTGGGCGAAGTGCAGCGAGACGGTGCTCAGGGTCGCGAGGCCCAGGGCGCCGCCGACCTGCTGCATGGTGTTGAGCACGCCCGAGCCGATGCCGGTGTCCGAGTCGCGCAGGTGGTGCACCGCGACCAGGGTGAGGGGCACGAAGTTGAGCCCCATGCCGAAGGCCATCAGCACGACGAACGGCAGGATCTGGGTCCAGTAGTTGACCCCGTCCCCGATCGGGACGCCCTGGCCCCCCAGCGACCCGAGGATCGCGGCCGGGTCCTCGGGGACGGTGATCCGGCTGAAGCCGTACAGCGCCGCCGCGGAGAGCAGGGTGCCGACGCCGGAGAGGTAGCGCGGGTCCACGTGGCTGATCAGCTTGGAGGCGGCGGTCGCCGAGATGATCATCGCGATGGAGAAGGGCAGGAACGCGACGCCGGTGTGCAGCGGCGAGTAGCCCACGACGAGCTGGATGAACAGCGAGAGGAAGAAGAACATCGCGAACATCGCGGCCGGGACGATCATCATCACCGCGAAGGCGGCGGCCCGGTTCTTGCTCCTGAAGATCCGGAACGGCATCAGCGGGTGCGCGACGCGCGACTCGATCAGCAGGAACACACCGAGCAGCGCGAGGCCGACGACCAGGGCGACGATCGTGGTGGAGTCGCTGAAGCCGTGAGCCTGCTGGCCGGCGAGCGAGAGGCCGTAGACGATGGCGAGCAGGCCGCCGGTGCCGGTGATGGCGCCGGGGACGTCGAGCTCGCCGGGGTGCCGCTCGGACTCCTCGAAGAAGCGCGGGGCGAGCACGGCCGCCACCAGGCCGATCGGGACGACGATGAGGAAGGTGTAGCGCCATCCCGCGATGCCGAGCGGGGAGTCCAGCCCGGTGAGCCAGCCACCCAGGATCAGGCCGACGGCGGCACCGACACCGGCCATCGCGGCGTACACGGCGAAGGCGCGGTTGCGCTCCTTGCCGGCCGGGAACGTGGTGGTGATGAGCGCGAGCGCGGCCGGCGAGGCCATGGCGGCACCGGTGCCCTGGAAGGCCCGGGCGGACAGCAGCATCGCCTCGTTCTGCGCGATGCCGCCGATGAACGAGGCGAGCGCGAAGACCAGGACGCCGACCATGAAGATGCGGCGACGTCCGTAGAGGTCGGCGAGCCGGCCACCGAGCAGCAGGAAGCCACCGAAGGTCAGCGCGTAGCCGGTGACGACCCACTGCAGGTTGGCCTGGTCGATGTCCAGGTCCGCGCCGATGTAGGGCAGGGCGATGTTGGCGATGGTGGAGTCGAGCACCACCATCAGCTGGGCCAGGGAGATGAGGACGAGTGCCCAGCGGAGCCGCCTGTGCTCCTGGGGGGTGACCTCGACGGCCTCCGCGGCCTGGATCTTCTCGGACATGGTGTTCCTTCGCTTTCGAATCTGTGGGGTCAGCCCGCGACGGAGGCTGCGGTGGTCGCGGCGGGCAGGATGATCTGGTCGAGGACGCGATCGATGAGCTCCGGGGTCGGAGCCTCACCGAGCATGAAGAAGCGGTGCAGGACGATGCCCGGCAGTGCCGGGCCGATCAGGGTGATGTCGATGTCGTGACGCAGCTCGCCGCGGTCCCGGGCGCGCTCGAAGATCGCGAGCGTGTGCGCGATCTTCGGCCCCAGCACCTGGGTGCGGTAGGCATGGGCGAACTCGGGGTCCCGACCGATGGCGGTGAGGACGCTGGTGAAACGGGTGACGGTCTCGGGGTCGGTGAGCCCGCCGAAGCCGCAGTATGCCGCCCTGAGGTCACCGCGCAGGGAGCCGGTGTCGGCCGGCTCGGGTGCGGCCTTCTGGGCGACGAGGGCGTCGATGTCCAGGGTCAGCTTGTTGGTCCACCGACGGTAGAGGGTGGCCTTGGACGCCTTGGCCCGGGATGCCACGGCATCCATGGTCAGCCGGTCGTAGCCGACCTCGCCGAGCACCTCGAGGGCGGCGTCGAGGATCTGCTGCTCGCGGTCTCCCTCCACCCGGGGGCGCGTGGTGACGTCGGTCGGGGTCATGAGGGATGGAACATTGTCGTTTCATCTGGCATTCCCGCCGGTCTGGACCAGTGGTCGTGCGTCGGGGTGCGCGGCGGTGTCGGTGACCCTGTCGGTGGGAGCGGGCAGACTGTGCGCCATGACCGTGGAGCCCGCCCCCACCGACGCCCGCGAGCGTCACCAGGAGCTGCGCGAGCAGGTCGAGGACGCCCGCTGGCGCTACTACGTCCTGGACGACCCGACGCTCGCCGACGCCGACTTCGACGCCCGGATGCGCGAGCTGGAGGCCCTCGAGGAGGACCATCCCGAGCTCCGCACCCCCGACTCGCCGACCCAGACCGTCGGCGGGGCGGTGTCGACCGAGTTCACCGCGGTCGACCACCGGCAACGGATGGAGAGCCTCGACAACGCGTTCTCCTTCGACGAGCTCGACGGGTGGTATGCCCGCCTGGGTCGCGACGGGCTGGAGTCGCCCGACCTGCTGTGCGAGCTCAAGGTCGACGGGCTGGCGATCAACCTGCTCTACGAGCAGGGCCGCCTGGTGCGGGCACTCACCCGCGGAGACGGTCGCACCGGCGAGGACGTCACGCCCAACGTGAAGACCATCGACTCGGTCCCGCACCGGCTGACCGGCACCGACGAGCTGCCGGTCCCGGCGCTGCTCGAGGTCCGCGGCGAGGTGTTCCTGCCCGCCGAGGCCTTCGAGCGGCTCAACGCCGCGATGGCCGACGCCGGCAAGCCGCTGTTCGCCAACCCCCGCAACGCCGCCGCCGGCTCGCTGCGGCAGAAGGACCCGCGCGTCACCGCGACCCGGTCGCTGGGCATGGTCTGCCACGGCCTGGGCGCCCGGGAGGGCTTCGAGCCGGTGGCGCAGTCCGCGTCGTACGCCGCCATGCGCGCCTGGGGGCTGCCGACCTCCGACCAGGTCCGGGTGGTCCCCTCCATCGAGGAGGTCCGCGCCTACATCGACCACGTGGGGGACCACCGGCACACCATCGTCGGCTACGAGATCGACGGTGTGGTGGTCAAGGTCGACGACGTGTCGCTGCAGCGACGCCTCGGCTCGACCAGCCGGGCCCCGCGCTGGGCGATCGCCTTCAAGTACCCGCCCGAGGAGGTCAACGCCAAGCTGCTGTCCATCGAGGTCAACGTGGGCCGCACCGGACGCGTCACGCCGTACGGCGTCATGGAGCCCACCCGGGTCGCCGGCTCCACGGTGGAGAACGCCACCCTCCACAACGCCCACGAGGTGAAGCGCAAGGACGTGCGGCCCGGAGACACGGTCGTGCTGCGCAAGGCCGGCGACGTGATCCCCGAGATCGTCGGTCCGGTGCTGCCCCTGCGACCCAAGGGGTTGCGGCCCTGGCGGATGCCGACGAGGTGTCCGGCCTGCCGGACCCCGCTGGCCCAGCAGAAGGAGGGCGACAAGGACCTGCGGTGCCCCAACCACGAGAAGTGCCCGGCCCAGGTCCGCGAGCGGGTCTTCCACGTCGCGGGACGGGGCGCCTTCGACATCGAGGGGCTCGGCTACGAGGCGGCGGTCGCCCTGCTGGACGCCGGTGCGATCCGCAACGAGGGCGACCTGTTCGGGCTCGACGAGGCCGCGCTGCTGACCGCCCCGCTCTTCACCCGCGCGCCGAAGAAGGACGAGGAGGGCCCCCAGCTCAGCGCCAACGGCGCCCGGCTGCTCGCCAACCTCCACGAGCGCAAGGAGCGGGTGCCGCTGTGGCGGGTCCTCGTGGCGCTGTCCATCCGGCACGTCGGACCGACCGCGGCCCGGGCGTTGGCCACCCAGTTCGGGTCGATGGCCGCGATCCGGGAGGCCGACGAGGAGACGCTGGCCAACACCGACGGCGTAGGGCCCACCATCGCGGCGTCGGTGCGGACGTGGTTCCACGGCAGCAGCACGGGCGACGCCGAGACCGACGAGGTCGGCGACAACGTCGGGTGGCACAACGCCATCGTCGACACCTGGGCCGCGGCCGGGGTGACGATGGCCGACGAGCGCGACGCGTCCGTCCCGCGCACCCTCGAGGGGCTCACCGTCGTGGTCACCGGCTCGCTGGAGGCCTACACCCGGGACTCGGTCAAGGAGGCGATCATCGTCCGCGGCGGCAAGGCGTCGGGGTCGGTGTCGAAGAAGACCGACTACGTCGTGGTGGGCGAGAACGCCGGGTCCAAGGCCGACAAGGCCGAGCAGCTCGGCGTGACGGTCCTCGACGAGGCGGGCTTCGTACGGCTGTTGGCGCACGGGCCCGAGGAGGCCGCCGACGACGGGTCGGACGGGTCGGACGAGGCGACCGACTGATCGGTGGGGCGCCCGACGTTTATCCCCGGCCCACCGCGGTAGGAGGCAGGCGTAGGCACATCTTCTCTGGGGGTCCCTCATGCGTCTCGTCCCGACCGCTGCACTCACGCTCGGCCTGCTCGTCCCCGGCCTCGTCGTCACCTCGGGCGCCGCCGAGGCGGCGGCCGCCTCCTGCGGGGGCCTCAGGGCCACCATCGTGGGCAACGCCCGGGCCAACACCCTCGAGGGCACGGACCGCCGCGACGTCATCGCCGCCGGTGACGGCGACGACACCATCCGCGGACTCGGTGGCAACGACGTGATCTGCGGGGGCGGGGGCGCCGACCGCATCTTCGGTGGCGCCGACGACGACGCGATCTTCGGCGGCACCGACCGCTACCACGCCGACGCCTTCGGCCTCCTGCACAAGGAGGGGGACCTCATCGACCCGGGTGCCGGCAACGACACCGTCGACCCCGGCTACGACGCGCGCCGCACCTCTCCGGGCGTGGACTTCACCCCCGACTCGGTGACGTACGCCGACGCGCGGGCCGCAGCCGTCGTCGACCTGCGCACCAGCCCGGCGACCGTCGGGGCGCACGGCGCCGACACCATCACGGTCGCCGCCGGCTCGGCGCTGCGCTTCGTCGGCACGGCGTACAACGACGTGATCCGCGGGACCTACCAGGACGACGTGCTGATCGGGCTCGGCGGCGACGACCAGATCTTCGGCCAGGACGGCGACGACCGGATCCTTCCCGACGGCGCCGACAGTGCGGGCGCCGACCTCGTGGACGGCGGGGGCGGGCGGGACATCATCGAGAGCGTCGCGGGCTACGACACCCTGATCGGCGGCATCGACGCCGACGCCATCTCCTCCACCTCGGTCAACCGGCTCTCGGTCAACGGCGGCAGCGGCGGCGACACCATCACCGTCCAGGTGCCGGGGGAGACGGGCTTCAGGGTCCTCGGCGGTCCCGGCCAGGACAAGCTGCGGATGCAGGCCTACCCGAACCCCGCGGTCGAGCCCACCCTGCGGATGGACCAGCGCAAGGGCGTCACCACGGTCACCCACCTGGCGCCGGTGGCGATCACGGGCAAGGTCCAGAGCTTCACCGAGGTCGTGCTGCCCGGCAACACCAGGTCCTTCTACAAAGGTCTCGACAAGGGCGAGATCATCGACGCCAACCCCGAGCACCGCGCCGTCATCAAGGGTCGCGGAGGTGCGGACGTGATCACCGGGTCCCACCGCGCCGACCTCCTCGTCGGCGGCAAGGGCTTCGACATCGCGTTCGCCAAGGCTGGCAACGACAGGTGCCTGCGCATCGAGCGCCGCGGATCCTGCTGATCGCCCACCGTCGGGTCGCACCTAGGATTGGCGGCATGCCCGAGATCTCCCGCGAGGAGGTGGCCCACCTGGCCACCCTCGCCCGCATCGACCTCGACGACGCCGAGCTCGACCACCTCGCCCCCCAGCTGAGCGTGATCCTCGAGTCCGTCGCATCCATCAACGGCGTGGCCGGCGACGACGTCCCCCCGACGTCGCACGCCCTGCCACTCACCAACGTCTTCCGCGAGGACGTCGTGGTGCCCGGCCTGACCGCCGAGGAGGCGCTGTCCGGCGCCCCGGCCAGTGAGCAGCAGCGCTTCAGCGTGCCGCGCATCCTGGGGGACGAGCAGTGATCACCCGGACCGCCGCCGCGATGGCCGAGGCCCTCGCCGCGGGCGAGACCACCAGCGTGGAGCTCACCCGGCAGCACCTCGACCGGATCGCCGCCGTCGACCCCGACGTGCACGCCTTCCTCCACGTCGACGCCGAGGGCGCGCTGGCCCAGGCGGAGGCGTCCGACGCCCGCCGCGCTCGCGGCGAGCTGCTCAGCCCCCTCGACGGCGTGCCGATCGCCGTCAAGGACGTGCTCACCACCACCGGCCTGCCCACCACCTGCGGGTCGAAGATCCTCGAGGGCTGGATCCCGCCGTACGACGCCACGGTCGTCGCGCGCCTCAAGGCCGCCGGCCTCCCGATCCTCGGCAAGACCAACATGGACGAGTTCGCGATGGGCTCCTCCACCGAGCACTCGGCGTACGGCCCGACCCGCAACCCCTGGGACCTCGACCGGATCCCCGGCGGCTCGGGGGGTGGCTCGGCCGCCGCGGTGGCCGCCTTCGAGGCGCCGCTGGCCATCGGCACCGACACCGGCGGCTCGATCCGCCAGCCCGGAGCCGTCACCGGCACGGTCGGCGTCAAGCCGACCTACGGCGGCGTCTCGCGCTACGGCCTCGTCGCCCTGGCCAACAGCCTCGACCAGGCCGGCCCGGTCACCCGCACCGTGCTGGACGCGGCGATGCTGCACGACGTCATCGGCGGGCACGACCCGCGCGACTCCACGTCCATCGACCAGGAGTGGCCCTCGTTCACCGAGGCCGCCCGCCAGGGCGCGTCCGGCGACATGAGCGGCGTCAAGGTCGGCGTCATCACCGAGCTGGCCGGCGACGGCTGGCAGCCGGGCGTGATGACCCGCTTCACCGAGTCCGTCCAGCTCCTCGTCGACGCCGGGGCCGAGGTCGTCGAGGTCTCCTGCCCGTCCTTCGTGCACGCGATGGCGGCCTACTACCTGATCCTGCCGGCGGAGGCGTCGAGCAACCTCGCCAAGTTCGACGCGATGCGCTACGGCCTGCGGGTGCTGCCCGAGGGCATCGACAACCCGAGCGCCGAGGACGTCATGCGTGCCTCCCGCGACGCCGGCTTCGGCGACGAGGTCAAGCGCCGCATCATCCTCGGCACCTACGCCCTCTCCAGCGGTTACTACGACGCCTACTACGGGCAGGCCCAGAAGGTCCGCACGCTGATCAGCCGCGACTTCGAGGCCGCGTTCGAGCAGGTCGACGTCCTGGTCTCGCCGACCGCGCCCACCACGGCGTTCAAGCTGGGCGAGAAGCTCGACGACCCGATCGCGATGTACCTCAACGACCTCGCGACCATCCCTGCCAACCTCTCCGGTGTCCCGGGCATCTCGGTACCCAGCGGCCTGGCCGACGAGGACGGACTGCCGACCGGCTTCCAGGTCCTGGCCCCGGCGCTGGCCGACGAGCGCGTCTATCGCGTCGGTGCCGCGCTGGAGGCCCTCCTGGCCGCGCAGTGGGGCGGCAGCCTGCTGGACCGCGCCCCGGCCCTCGCGACCGCCACCGTCACCGAAGGAACGAACGCATGACCGAGCTGATGCCGTACGACGACGTGCTGGCGGCCTTCGACCCCGCGCTGGGCCTCGAGGTCCACGTGGAGCTCAACACCGCGTCCAAGATGTTCTGCGGCTGCCCCGCGGTCTTCGGCGGCGAGCCCAACTCGGGCACCTGCCCGACCTGCCTGGGCCTGCCCGGCGCGATGCCGGTGGTCAACGGCAAGGCCGTCGAGTCCGCGATCCGGATCGGCCTCGCGCTCAACTGCGACATCGCCGAGTGGTGCCGCTTCGCCCGGAAGAACTACTTCTACCCGGACATGCCGAAGAACTTCCAGACCTCGCAGTACGACGAGCCCATCGCCTTCGACGGCTGGATGGACGTCACCGTGCCGACCGAGGGGGGCGACGACGAGATCTTCCGCGTCGAGATCGAGCGCGCCCACATGGAGGAGGACACGGGCAAGTCGCTGCACGTGGGCGGCAGCACCGGACGCATCCACGGTGCCGACTACTCGCTGGTCGACTACAACCGCGCCGGGATCCCGCTGATCGAGATCGTCACCCGCCCCATCATGGGCGCGGGGGAGAGGGCCCCGGACGTCGCGCGGGCCTACGTCGCGCAGCTGCGGGACCTGATCGTCGCGCTCGGGGTCTCCGAGGCGCGGATGGACCAGGGCAACCTGCGTGCCGACGTCAACCTCTCGCTGGCCCCCAAGGGCAGCGGCACCCTCGGCACCCGCACCGAGACCAAGAACGTCAACTCGTTCCGGTCCGTCGAGCGGGCCGTGCGCTACGAGATGCAGCGCCACGCCGTGATCCTCAGCGGCGGCGGGTCGATCCTCCAGGAGACCCGGCACTGGCACGAGGACACCGGCGTGACGACCAGCGGTCGCGTCAAGTCCGACGCGGACGACTACCGCTACTTCCCCGAGCCGGACCTGGTGCCGGTGGCGCCGAGCCGGGAGTGGGTCGAGGAGCTCCGCGGCACGCTGCCGGAGAACCCGACGCAGAAGCGGGCCCGTCTCCAGGCCGAGTGGGGCTTCTCCGACCTGGAGATGCGCGACACGCTCGGTGCCGGGGCGTTCGGGCTGGTCGAGGAGACCATCGAGGCCGGGGCCTCGCCCCAGGCGGCCCGCAAGTGGTGGCTCTCCGAGCTCGCCCGGCGCGCCAACGACACCGGCACCGACATCGCCGCCCTCGGGGTCAGCCCGGCCGACGTCGCGGCCGTCCAGCGACTCATCGACGCAGGCAGCATCAACGACAAGCTGGCCCGCCAGGTCTTCGAGGGCCTGTACGCCGGTGAGGGCACGCCCGAGCAGATCGTCGAGGCCCGCGGCCTGGCCATCGTCTCCGACGACGGCGCCCTCGGGGCGGCGGTCGACAAGGCCATCGCCGACAACCCGGACGTCGCCGACAAGATCCGCGACGGCAAGGTCGCGGCCGCCGGGGCGCTCATCGGCTCGGTGATGAAGGAGATGCGCGGCCAGGCCGATGCCGGACGCGTGCGCGAGCTCATCCTGGAGAAGCTGACCTGAGCGATCCCGACGGCGCGCCGTGGCTGTAGGGTGCGCCGAGGAAACCATCATCCGTCTGCGACGGGGAAGCCGGTCCGAATCCGGCGCTGACCCGCAACCGTAGGTGCCTCGACCCCCGGGTCGTCGCGCGAGCCGGACCGCCTGTCGCAGGCGCACCTGACAATCACGCTGCGAGGAAACAGCGGGTGTCGCCCTCCGGCGCCTCCCGTTGCAACAGCGGGAAGGAAAGCATGTCTCACGCACTGCGCTCCCACACCTGGCGTCGCGCCGCCGGGCTGGTGGCCGCCTCCACCCTGGCGCTCACCGTCGTCGCCCCGTCGGCCACGGCCGCCCCGCCTGCGACGGGAAGGACCGATGACGGTGCCATCACCCTCGCCGGGACGTGGCTCAAGGGTGAGCTGACCGACGGCCTGATCGACGCCGGCGGCTTCACCGACTTCGGCCTGACCCTCGACAGCGGCTTCGCGCTCGACCAGGCCGGCGACACGAAGGGCGTGGCGACCGTCAACCGCGCTTTCCAGCCCGTCATCAACGACTACATCTCCGGCGACGCCTTCGGGGACGCGGGCAGCACCTACGCCGGTGCGGTCGCCAAGGCCGCGACCTTCGCCCGGGTCGCCGGCGCCAACCCGACGTCGTACGGCGGGGTCAACCTCGTCACCCGCCTCGAGGAGCGCGTCAGCGCGACCGCCCCCGTCGTGGGTCGCATCCAGGACACGTCGACGTTCGGCGACTTCGCCAACACGCTGGGCCAGTCGTACGCCGTCCGTGCCCTCACCGAGGCCAAGTCCCAGCGGGCCGCCGACGCCGTCGCGTTCCTCCTCGCCCAGCAGTGCACGTCCGGCTTCTTCCGCCAGGACTTCACGAAGGACACGACCGCCGCGGCCCAGGGCTGCGTCGAGGGCCAGACCGGCTCGGAGCCGAGCATCGATGCCACCGCCCTGGCCGTCGTCAACCTCGTCGAGGGTGACGCCAAGGGCCAGGACGTCGCCCGAGCGGTCGACAACGCCACCGACTGGCTGGTGAGCCAGCAGAAGCGGAACGGCTCCTTCGCCGGCAACACCAACAGCACCGGTCTCGCCGGCTGGGCACTCGGCCTGGTCAAGGCACGGGCGGAGGCCACCAGGGCCGCGACCTGGGTCCGCTCCCAGCAGCCGATCGACGCGTTCCGCTGCCTCAGCGCCCTCACCCAGGAGACCGGCGCGATCGCCTTCGAGGCCAAGGCCGTCAAGGCGGCCCGCAACAGCGGCCTCACCGACGGCGACGTGCGCGGTCAGTGGCGTCGGGCCACCGCCCAGGCGATGGCCGTCCTGCAGTGGGCGCCGGCCGCGACCGACGACCTCGGCATCAGCCTGACGCGCACGTCCGCCGAGGCCGGCGACAAGGTCCGCGTCAAGGTCGTGGGCCTCGCCCCGGGCGAGCGTGCCTGCGTCTCCATCAAGGGTGACACCAAGCGGATCGTCGGCAAGGCCTCGGCCCGGCCGGTCACCCGCAAGCTCTCGATGCCGACCGGCAACAAGACGCGCAACGTCAAGGTCAAGGTGGCCGACGAGGCCGCCAGGACCCGCATCTCGGTCCGCAACTGAAGGTCCCTCCCGTGACGAGAGCACCTCGCGCACTCCTCGTCGCCGCGGCCACCCTGGTGGCCGC
>NZ_JBFUMD010000042.1:0-13242 GCF_054049555.1 Nocardioides sp. P5_C9_2 | reverse complement strand
TGCCAGCGCTGGTGCTCGCGCAGGTACGGCGACGTGGGCGGGACCGGCTGGTCGCAGGCGGACAGGAAGTAGCCGGTGACCAGGGCGAGCACGATGTCGACCGACTCCGCCGGGACGTCGCGCAGCAGCGGACGCGACGCCAGCACCGCCTCGACGTCGAGCCCGTCCCCGCGGGGGCCGATGAGCGTGAAGAGCGAGTCGAGCCACGGTGCGCCGGTGACCGGCCAGTTCCAGTCGACCAGCCACGCCTTCCCCGCGCCGTCCAGGAGCACGTTGTCGGCGCGGACGTCGGTGTGGACCAGGGTGTCGCCGTCGCAGACCTCGGCGTACCGGCGGGCGAGCGCCTCGGCGTCGTCCAGGTGGGGCAGGTCGTGCGCCGAGCGGACGTGCGCCCACCCGTCGAGGAACGACGCGAACTCGCTCACGAAGGTGTCCAGCCGCATCGGCGCGGGGGTCAGCTCGTCCGCCACCACCTCCAACGCGTCGAGGGTGGCCTCGAGGTCCGCCGGTCGCCACGGCCGCCCCGGGGGGAGGGCCTCGACGTGCTCGATGCCCAGCACCACCCAGTCGTCGTCCAGCATCCACAGCAGCCGCGGCGCCGGGACGGAGGCGGGGAGGGCGCCGAGCTTGCGGYCCTCCTCGCGGTAGGAGTCGGCGAAGAGCCGCTGCGCCTTGACCGAGGCAGCCTTCACGAAGTGCCGGGACCCGTCCTCACACACCAGCACCGAGGCGAAGCCAGGAGTGAAGCCCGACGTCTGCGAGACCGCCTCGACCACCGGGGACCCGCAGCGACGCTCGACGTACGCGCGCAGGTGCGGGGGCAGGAAGGCCCAATCGAGGCGTCTCGAGGTCGCTCCGGGGGGAGCGGGGTAGGCGCCGGGGCTGCGAGTCATGGGCGACATCCTCCCTGCTCAGATGTCGTCGAGGATGGCGGCCCGTCGTGAGGCGTGCTCGTCCTCGGTGACGAGGCCCTCGCTGCGCAGCCGGTCCAGCTCCCGCAGCCGGGTGGCGGTGTCGCGGACGACGGGCCCCGTGGAGGCGGACCCGCGCATCGACGACGCGAGGTAGGTCGCCGTCAGGCCGTCCTCGGAGGCCAGCGCCATCCGGACGGCGGTGCCCTCGTCCAGTCCGGCGCTGCGTGCCATCGACCTGGCGGTACGGATCCGCCACAGGGTGCCGGCCACACCCAGGACCAGGATCAGCCCGAAGGCGATGCCGAACAGCTCGAACGGGCTCCACGACAGAGGGCTGGACGACTCCGGCGTCCAGCTGCCGTCCGGCTGCTGGGTGCACGTCACCGGCTGTCCGCCGTCGTCGAGGCGGAAGCACTCGTCCGGGGGCATCCCGCCCTCCTCGGTGCGTGTCATGGCGGGACAGTAGCCCGGTACGCAGGGTTTGATGGTCGACATGCCCGACCTCGTCGCCCCCACGACCGCCGTACGCGCGTCCTTCCTCGCGGCCGTCGAGGAGCTGGTCGCCGAGGGGCGCACGGGCGAGGGCTCGATGCTCAAGCGCTGGATGGATCTCTTCTCCGACCGCTGGCACGCCGAGGAGGGGTTCGCCGAGTTCGTGGCCTACCTGCACGCCGACGCCCGGCCGGCGTCCGAGCGCCCGACGGGCCACGTCCCGCAGAGCACGTGGTGGCTCGTCGACGACGACACGTACCTCGGCCGCATCTCGGTGCGCCACGAGCTCACCGACTGGCTGCGCGAGTACGGCGGCCACATCGGCTACGAGGTGCGTCCCTCCGCGCGACGGCGCGGGCACGCGACGGAGATGCTGCGGTCCGTGCTGCCGCACGCCCACGCCCTCGGGATCGAGTCCGCGCTCCTCACGTGCGACGAGGACAACCTGGCCTCGGCCAAGGTGATCGAGGCGGCCGGCGGGGTGCTGGAGGGCCGGCGGGGGATCAAGCTCCGGTACTGGGTGCCCACCGCGGAGATGTCCACGACGGATGTCGAGAACGGCTCCTCGGCTCCGTTCCCATCGTGACGGGCCCGACCGGGGCCCCCGCGCAAGGAGGAGACAGATGCCCAGGTACTTGTTGCTGAAGCACTACCGCGGTGGCCCCGAGCACCACCACCCCGTCATCGCGATGGACCAGTGGACCCCGGAGGCGGTGGACGCGCACATGCGCTTCCTCGGCGAGTGCAGCCGCATGCTCGAGGAGAGCGGCGAGCTCGTCGACGGCCAGGCCCTGCACCAGGACCGGGTCTACGTCCAGTACGGCGGGGAGGGGGCGGCGCCGGTGACCACGGACGGCCCCTACCCGGAGACCAGCGACCTCGCCGCCGGCTGGTACATGGTCGACGTCGAGTCCCGCGAGCGCGCGCTCGAGATCGCGGCATTCGTCTCGTCCGGCCCCGACCAGGACGGCAACCCGTTCCGCGAGTGGATCGAGGTCCGGCAGGTCATGGACGGCAGCGACCCGGGCGAGGCCTGACCTCGGGTGGACGACGACCTGCTCAGGGCGCTGGTGCCGCAGGTGATCGGCGTCCTCGTCCGTCGCGGGAACGACTTCGCGACGGCCGAGGACGCCGTCCAGGACGCGCTCGTCGAGGCGGTCCGGACGTGGCCGCACGCACCACCGGCCAACCCGCGGGCGTGGCTGGTCACCGTCGCCCAGCGTCGGCTGGTGGACGCCCGACGCAGCGAGTCCGCGCGCCGGCGGCGCGAGGAGACGTTGGGCGACGAGCCGGAGGCGGGTCCCGTGGAGCAGGCCGACGACACGCTGCTCCTGCTGACCCTGTGCTGCCACCCGTCGCTGTCGGCCCCCTCGGCGGTGGCGCTGACCCTCCGCGCCGTCGGCGGCCTCACCACGGCCCAGGTCGCCGATGCCTTCCTGGTGCCCGGGGCGACGATGGCGCAGCGGATCAGCCGGGCCAAGGCCACGATCCGCGACGTCCCGCTCGACCGGCCGGGTGACCTGGCCGCGGTGCTGCGGGTGCTCTACCTCGTCTTCCACACCGGACACCGCGGGCAGGTCGACCTGGCCGCGGAGGCGATCCGGCTCACCCGCCAGCTCACCCTGGCCAGTCCGGAGCCCGAGGTCCGGGGGCTCCTGGCGCTGATGCTGCTGCACCACGCCCGCGACGGCGCCCGCTGGCGGGAGGGCAGGTTGGTGTCGCTGGACCGGCAGGACCGGGCCAGGTGGGACACCGCGGAGGTCGCGGCCGGTGTCCGGCTCCTCCAGCAGGCCCTGGCCGAGGGCCGGCCGGGGGAGTACCAGATGCAGGCGGCCATCGCCGCGCTGCACGACGACGCCGCGTCGTGGGAGGAGACAGACTGGCCCCAGGTGCTCGGCTGGTACGACGACCTGGTGGCGCTCGCGGGCAACCCCATCGCCCGGCTCGGCCGGCTCGTGGCCGTGGGTCACGTCGAGGGGGCGGCCGTGGCGCTCACCGGCCACGCCGCGCTCGAGGACGAGGTCGGCTCGACGACGCAGTTCCACGCCGTGCGCGGCTACCTGCTGGAGCTGGCCGGGGAACGCGACGCGGCGGCGGCGGCGTACGCGCGCGCGGCCGACCTGACGACCAGCGCCCCCGAGCGCGACCACCTCACCCGCAGCGCAGCGGCTCTGCGCTCGAGGTAGGCGCTCGAGGTAGGCGCTCGAGGTAGGCGGTCACAGGTCGGCGGTCGTAGGTTCGTGGCCGCCGGGGCCGTCGTGGAAGAATGCCCGGACCGTCGTACCCGCTCACGTAGTCGTGCAGAAAGTCGCCCGTGTCTCTCAAGAACGCCCCGCAGCCGGGCCAGACCGACCCGGCGATCATCCGCAACTTCTGCATCATCGCCCACATCGACCACGGCAAGTCGACCCTCGCCGACCGGATGCTGCAGCTCACCGGCGTCGTGGACGAGCGTGCCGCCCGCGCGCAGTACCTCGACCGGATGGACATCGAGCGCGAGCGCGGCATCACCATCAAGAGCCAGGCCGTCCGGATGCCCTGGACCGTGCCGGCCGACAACGACGAGGGCGCCGAGCCCGGCACCTACGTCCTCAACATGATCGACACCCCCGGCCACGTGGACTTCACCTATGAGGTGTCCCGCTCCCTCGAGGCGTGCGAGGCCGCGGTCCTGCTGGTCGACGCCGCCCAGGGCATCGAGGCCCAGACGCTGGCCAACCTGTACCTCGCCATGGGCGCGGACCTGCACATCATCCCGGTGCTCAACAAGATCGACCTGCCCGGCGCGATGGTCGACAAGTACGCCGCGGAGCTGGCCGGCCTGGTCGGCTGCGAGCCCGAGGACGTGCTGCGGGTCAGCGCCAAGACCGGCGTCGGCGTCGCCGGCCTGCTCAACGAGATCGTCCTGCAGACCCCGGCCCCCGTCGGCGACGCCGACGCACCCCCGCGGRCCCTCATCTTCGACTCGGTCTACGACACCTACCGCGGCGTGGTCACCTACGTCCGGGTCATCGACGGCAAGCTCACCCACCGCGACCGGATCAAGATGATGTCGACCGGCGCGGTGCACGAGATGCTCGAGGTGGGGGTCATCAGCCCCGAGCCCGTCAAGGCCGGCGACCTCGGGGTCGGCGAGGTCGGCTACCTGATCACCGGCGTGAAGGACGTGCGCCAGTCGCGGGTCGGGGACACGGTCACCAGCCAGCACCACGGCGCCACCGAGGCGCTGGGCGGCTACAAGCACCCCAACCCGATGGTCTACTCGGGCCTCTACCCGATCGACGGCGACGACYACCCGACGCTCCGCGACGCGCTCGAGCGGCTCCAGCTCAACGACGCCGCGCTGACCTTCGAGCCCGAGACCTCGGGCGCGCTCGGGTTCGGCTTCCGCATCGGCTTCCTGGGCCTGCTGCACATGGAGATCACCCGTGACCGCCTGGAGCGGGAGTTCAACCTCGACCTCATCTCGACCGCACCCAACGTGGTCTACGAGGTGCTGATGGAGGACGGGTCCGAGATGGTGGTGACCAACCCCAGCGAGTACCCCGAGGGCAAGATCGACGAGGTCCGCGAGCCGGTCGTCAAGGCCACGATCCTCAGCCCCAGCGACTACATCGGCACGATCATGGAGCTGTGCCAGACCAAGCGCGGCAACCTCCAGGGCATGGACTACCTGTCCGAGGACCGCGTCGAGATGCGCTACACGCTGCCGATGGGCGAGATCGTCTTCGACTTCTTCGACCAGCTGAAGTCGCGGACCAAGGGCTACGCCTCCCTCGACTACGAGCGTTCCGGCGAGCAGGCCGCCGACCTGGTCAAGGTCGACGTCCTCCTCCAGGGCGAGCCCGTCGACGCATTCTCCGCGATCGTGCACCGCGACGCGGCGTACGGCTACGGCGTGATGATGGCCGGCAAGCTCAAGGACCTCATCCCGCGCCAGCAGTTCGAGGTGCCGATCCAGGCCGCCATCGGAGCGCGCGTCATCGCCCGCGAGAACATCCGGGCGATCCGCAAGGACGTGCTCGCCAAGTGCTACGGCGGTGACATCACCCGCAAGCGCAAGCTGCTGGAGAAGCAGAAGGCGGGCAAGAAGCGGATGAAGAACATCGGCACCGTCGAGGTGCCGCCGGAGGCCTTCGTGGCTGCGCTCTCCACCACGCAGCCGTCGGAGAAGCCGAAGAAGTAGTGACGAGGGTCGTCCGCTCCGCCGACGTCGCACCGCAGCCGTGGCCGAACGGCGGCGGTACGACGCGCGAGCTGTTGCGCGCCGCCGACGGGGCGTGGCGGGTGAGCCTGGCCGACGTCGACGCCGACGGTCCGTTCTCGACCTTCGCCGACCGGCGCCGGCTGCTCACCGTCGTCGACGGCCCGGTGCTGCGCCTGGTCGTGGACGGCGTCGAGACCCTCGTCGAGCCGCGTCGTCCGTTCGCCTTCGACGGCGACGCGGTCGTGACCGCGTCGGTGCCCGAGGGGCCGGTCCGGGTGCTCAACGTGGTCGCCGAGCCGGCCGTCGAGGCCTTCGTGACCGTCCTCGAGCTGGGCCGCTCCTCGGCCCTCCCGCTGGCCGACGACCAGGTGGCGCTCGTCCTCCAGGGCCGCGCACAGGCCRGCGACGGYGAGGCCGCGCCGTACGACCTGCTCGTGGGGCCGGGCGACGTGTCCGGCCGCTGCACGCTGGCCGTCGTCACCCTGCAGCGACGCTAGGCCTGCTCGCGGGTCAGCGTGACCGCGGTGACCGTGATCGCCAGGGCCGCCTCCAGCGCGGCGACGGGGGCGTCGAGCTCGGCCTTGCGGGGCCTGCGGGTGCCGGCGAACCACACGACCGCGAGTGGTCGGCTCCGGGCCGTGCCGGTCACGCGCCAGTGACCGGTGATCCGCCCGTCGACGAGCAGCGGTGGCAGCACCATGCCGTTGCCCTGGTTCCAGAGCCGGCGCAGGTGGGTGGGATCCGCGAACCGCTCCCGGGCCGACGTGTCGTAGCCGCACATCAGGGCGTCGAACTCCGGCAGGAACCGCACGCCCGGGACGGTGCGGGGCGCCGGGGCGTCCGGCAGGTCGACGTACGTGCGGCCGTCCGGGCCGGACTCACCGACGAGGTCGAGGTCGTCGAGGAGGTCGTCGACCACGCGGAGTCCGAGTCCCGACCACCACGCGAGGTCGTGGCGCGAGGCCGGGCCGTGGCAGCGCAGGTGGAGGAGGAGCGCGTCGGCGAGCCCGGCCGGCACGAGCGGCGGGAGCGTCCGGTAGACGGGTGCGCCCTGCCCGGCCCAGTCCCCGTTGACCGGGCGGCGCACCAGGCCGCCGTGGCCGAAGGCGAGGTAGCGGCCTCCCGGCCCTCCGGTGGCCTCGTCGCGTCCCTCCTGCGCGAGCAGCCGGTCGTGGAGATGCGCCTGCAGCTCGTCGACGGTGCGCCACTCGGTGGCGAAGTCCTCGATGCTCGCCCACAGCTCCTCGAGGGTGCTCCGCTCGAGCCTGAGGAGACGCTGCCACAGGGTGCGCTGGCCGACCCGGGTCGCCGCACCCAGGGCGGCGTACTGCTCGGGGGTGGCGGTGTGGACGGTGCCGCGCACGGTGCTGCCGCGGACGACCGTCCCGGCCTCGTACGCCGCGGTGAGGGCGTCGCGGGTCAGGCCGGGGAAGCGGGCCGCGAGGCCCAGGAACGGAGAGCGCGCCGTCTGGGACTGGATCGGACCGACCCGCTCGAGCATCGAGGCGACGTCGGTCGTCGGCTCCGGGAACTGGCGGGCCGACGCGCGCCCGGCCAGGTCCTCCCAGGTGTACGCCACGAGGCCACGCTAGGGCTCGAGGCGGACGGAGGCTGTCCTCAGGTGGCGGGCGTCCAGCGCGGGTCGCGGCCGAGCCGGGCCAGGAGCCGGTCGGTCGGAGAGGCGTCGTCGGGGACCGGCACGGCGGGGGCACACACGCCCTCGGAGTGGAGCGCGTCGCCCCAGCCGTCGGCGGTGGCGTGCAGTGCGGCGGCCTCGGCCTCGCTGACCGACCAGTCCTGGCCCGTGGCCCGGGCGATGTCGGAGCCGTGCACGACCAGGTCCCAGCCGTAGAAGTCGGCCATCGTCGCGGCGATCGTGGTGCGGCCGAAGTAGCCGTCGTACTCCTGCTCGGCCACGCCGTCCTGCGCGAGGATCCGGGCCACTGCGGCCGTGTGGGCGTGCCAGGCCGCGACGGGGTCGGTCGCGTCCGGCGCCGCGCCGACGTCGAAGCCCTGTCGGGTGAGGAAGTCGCGCTCCGTCTCGACCACGTGGGCCGCGACGTCGCGCACCGACCACCCGTCACAGGGGGTGGGGGCGTCCCACCGGCCGTCGACGGCGTCGAGGATGGTGCCGAACCGCTCGGTGCGGTCGATGAAGGCCTGTGCTGTCGGGTGCTGTGCTGTCTCGGTCATGGCTCCACGCTCCCACCCCGATGTCCCCGGCTCTTGTGATAATCCGACACATGCCGAGCACCGGGAGCCCACGACCCGTCGACCCGGTCGACCGCGCCCACCTGACCGGCGTCACGCGGCCTTCGCCGCCCATCCACCGCTACGCCGCGTCGCCGCACCTCACCGACCTCGTCGAGCGGTACTGGATCCCGGTGTGGTCGCTGCCGGAGCCGTCGACGCAGAGCACGCTTCAACATCCCGTCTGCCTGGTCGTCGTCAGCGACACCTACGCCCGGCTRTACGGCGTGGTGCGTGGTCGGTCGAGCGTCACCCTGGAGGGCGACGGCTGGGCGGTCGGGACGATGTTCACCCCCGCCGCGGGGCGACTCGTGCTGGGCCGCTCCGTGGCGACGATCACCGACAGCCACCTGGACCTGGACGAGGTCGGCTCGCTCGACGCCGGTCCGCTGGTGGCGGAGGTCCGCGCCGCGATGACCGCCGCCCCCCACGACCCCCGCTCGCACGCCGCCGCCATCGCCGGGATCGAGCAGCGGCTGGCGGCGTACCTCCCCGTCGACGAGCAGGGCCTGCTCATCAACGAGGTGGTGGGCTGGCTCCGCGACCACCCGGACGTGACGCGGGTGGCCGAGCTGGCCGAGCACGTGGGGCTCACCGAACGGAGCCTGCAGAGACTGGTCGAGCAGCGGGTCGGGATGAGCCCCAAGTGGCTCATCCAGCGGCGTCGCCTGCACGACGCCGTCGAAGGGCTCAAGGCGGGCGGGTCGTCCCTGGCCGACATGGCCGCGCGACTCGGGTACGCCGACCAGGCCCACTTCACCCACGACTTCCGGACCGTCACCGGGATGACGCCGGGGGAGTACCTCGGCGACCAGCCGCGGCCGTGACGACGGTGGACCCCGACGGGGCGGCACTACTAGCCCAGATCGGGTAAAGCCGGGTCTGTACCAGGCCCCGGCGCGGTCGCGGTCRCACGATGGCGCGAGTTCGCCGAACAGTCCGGGCGGTGTAGATCGTGGTCGGGACGACCGCGGAGGAACGGGTGAGGACCTCATGATCCGAAGCATCATCGCGGCGTGCGTCGCCGTCGGCTGCGTCGGCCTCGGGGCGCCGGCAGGAGGGTCGCCGGTGCCGGTGGTCGGGGTGGTCTCGGAGGACCCGGGTGACTTTACGCCCCGGATCACCGTGGGCAACGCTCCGTTCGCCGCCGTGCCCCTCGGTGCGCAGATGTACGTCGGCGGAGCCTTCACCCAGGTGAAGAACGCCGACCGCTCCCTGACGTTCGCCCGCAAGAACCTCTACGGGTTCAACATGACGGACGGCGCGGTCACCCCGCTCAGCATCACCGTGGACGGCGACATCCTCGCGCTCGCGACCGATGGCAGGGCGCTCTACGTCGGAGGCAAGTTCTCGACCGTGAACGGCGTCGCCAGGCGTGGGCTGATCAAGCTCGACCCGGCCACGGGAGCCGTCGACACGGCCTTCAACGCCCGGCTCAACGGAGCGGTCTCGGACCTGGAGGTGGCCAGCGGCCGGCTGATCGTGGCCGGCAAGTTCACCAAGCGCCTGACCGCGCTGAACCTCGCGACCGGAGCGGACCCCAACTACATCAACCTGTCCATCGCGGGCACCACGTCGGACACGGCCGGGGCCACCGACGTGCGGCGCTTCGGGGTCTCGCCCGACAAGTCGAAGCTCGTGGCGGTGGGCAACTTCACCGCCGTCAACGGTCAGACGCGCTGGCGGGCCTTCATGGTCGACCTCGGGTCCGCGTCGGCCTCGCTCGCCCCGTGGTACTACACCTACCTCAACCGGCCCTGCAACGCCTCGGGCCCCCGGCCGGCCTACCTGCGGGACGTGGACTTCTCCCCCGACGGGGGCGGCTTCTTCATCGTCTCCACCGGCGGTGGGGCGCGGACGGCCGAGCGGGGACTGACCCTGTGCGACGCGGTGGCGAGGTTCAACACCGCCACGACGAGTCCCACCCGACCTGCCTGGATCACCTACGCCAACGCCGACACCCTGCTGAGCACGGTCGCCACCGCCTCCGCGGTCTACGTCCAGGGCCACCAGAAGTCGCTCGGATCCGCCACCCACGAAGGGATCGGGGCGCTCAACCCGGCCACGGGGGCGGTCCTGTCCTGGGATCCCTGGAAGCAGCGCGGGTTCGGCGGACAGGTCCTCGTGGTCACCGGCCCCGAGTCACCGCGCGCCGGGTTGTGGGTCGGCTCGGACACGACGCAGATCGGGGGCGGCACGGCGCCGGGCGGCGGTCCGGCCGGCACCCCGGAGGTGCACGAGCGCTGGGCCTTCCTGCCCGCCGGCTGAGGGGACGCTGCAAGCGCCCGACCGACGCGCTCGCCCCGTCACTGCGCGGGGAGCACCATGTCGCGCAGGACCGACGCCCCCGCCACCTGCCCCGCCGCGGCCGCGCCCAGCACGGACACCATCGGCATCGGCAGGTCGGCGACATGTGCCAGGTCGCCGGCGGCGTACACGCCCGGGACGCTGGTCTGGCCGAGCACGGTGACGGCGACGCAGCCGCTCTCGCGCATCTCCAGCCCGAGCTGCGCGGCGAAGGGCGCCGCCTGCTCCCAGGCCGGGTGGGCGAAGAGCCCGTCCACGACCACCGACGTGGTCCCGGACGACACGCGGAGCCCCGCGGGCGTCATCTCCACACCCGTCACCGGCGGGACCACCTGGATCGAGCCGGCGATGGGCGTCAGCATCGGGACCAGGTGGCCGGCCGCGGGGGAGTCCTGGACGGCGACCCGCAGACCGTGCATCTCGTGGCCGTGGCAGAAGGGGCAGGCGTAGACCGTGCGGCCCCACTGCTCGGCGAAGCCGGGGACGTCGGGCATCACGTCCCGCAGCCCGGTGGCCAGGACCACGGTGCGCGACGCGACGACCGAGCCGTCGGCCACGGTGGTCTCGAAGGTGCCGTCGTCCCGACGGGTCACCGAGGAGGCGGCGAGGTCCCGCACCTCCACGTCGGCGTACGCGTCGAGCTCACCGCGGACGATCGCCCGGAACTCCGCCGGGTCCCGGCCGTCGTTGGTGACGATGTTGTGCATGGCGTCGACGRGGCCGTTGCGGTAGGCGCCGGAGTCGAGCAGCAGGGTGGGCCGGTGCATCCGGCCGAGGGTCAGGGCTGCCTGGAGGCCCGCCGGGCCACCACCGATCACGAGTGCGTCGTACATGTCTTCCTCCAGCTGGCTTGTCAGGTGACACCAGCCTGTGACTTCATGTCGGGGTGAAGTCAAGCCCTGTGCGCACCTGGTCCGTCGGCGAGGTCGCCGAGCGCTTCGGACTGCCCGCCAACGTGCTGCGGCACTGGGAGTCGGTGGGGCTGCTCGCGCCGGCGCGTGACGGCGCCGACCGGCGCCGCTACGTGCGCGACGACGTCGCCCGGGTGGCGGCGATCCAGCGCAACAAGGACGCCGGGATGACCCTCGACCAGATCGCCGTGCTGCTCGACGCCGGGGCGCCGGAGCGGCACGCCGTGCTCCGGGGGCACCTGGAGGACCTCGACCGACGGATGGAGCAGATGCGGATCTCGCGCGAGATGACCGAGCACGCCTACCGCTGCCAGGCCCACGACATCTCCGCCTGCCCGCGCTTCCAGGCGCACGTCGCCGACCTGCTGGCGGCCTTCGACTGATCTTGGAATCACCGGATGCCCGGTGATCCCGGGCCGGTCACATCTGGGGAGGCGTCTCGATCCCGAGCAGGTCGAGCCCCTGGGACAGCACGGCCAGCGTGAGCGCCGCCAGCGACAACCGCGACTCGCGCAGCTGTGGCGTCGCGGCCTTCAGCACCGGGCAGTGCTCGTAGAACGCCGAGAAGTCCTGGGCCAGGTCGAAGAGGTGGCCGCACAGCCGGTGCGGCTCCAGGGTGTCACCGACCTCGGCGACCACGGTCCCGAAGGACAGCAGCCGTAGGGCCAGCGCCCGCTCCGCCGGCTCGCCGAGCGTGATCGGGGCGGCGTACGACGGCGCCACGCCCGCCGAGCGGAAGATCGAGTGGATCCGTGCCGTGGCGTACTGCAGGTAGGGGCCGGTGTTGCCGACGAAGGCGAGCATCCGGTCGAGGTCGAAGACGTACTCCGAGTCGTGGGCGACCGACAGGTCGGCGTACTTCACCGCGCCGATCCCGACCTGCGGGGCGATGGCGGCGCGCACCTCCTCGGGGAGCTCGGGCCGGCTCGCGTCCACCTCGCGGCGGGCGTTGGCCTGCGCCTCCTCGAGCAGCGCCATCAGCCGCAGCGGCGCCCCGGAGCGGGTCCGGAGAATCTTGCGGTCCTCGCCGAGCACGTTGCCGATGCGCACGTGCACGACCTCGACGCGGTCGGGCAGCCACCCGGCGAGCCGGGCGGTCTCCCAGACCATCTCCAGGTGGAGCGCCTGCGGGGCGCCGATCACGTAGAGGCAGCGGTCGGCCCCCAGTCGCTCGACCCGGTGCCGGATGGTGGCGAGGTCGGTGGTGGCGTAGCCGTAGCCGCCGTCGGACTTGCGGATGATGAGCGGCTGCGGCTTGCCCTCGCGACCGGTGTAGCCGTCGAGGAAGACGCACAGCGCGCCGTCGCTCATCGTGGCCAGGCCGGCGGCCTCGAGCTCGTCGCAGATCCCCGCCAGGTCGTCGTTGTACGTCGACTCGCCGGCCAGGTCGGTGTCGGTGAGGGTGACCCCGAGGGTCGAGTAGATCCGGTTGAAGTAGTGGCGGGACAGCTCGACGAGCTCCGTCCACAGCCGCAGGGTCTCCTCGTCGCCGGCCTGCAGGGCGACCACGCGGGCGCGGGCCCGCGTCGCGAACGCCTCGTCGCCGTCGAACTGGGCCCGTGCGGCCTGGTAGAAGGCGTTGGGATCGCTCTCCAGGAGCAGTGCCTCCTCGGAACCCTCACCGACCGAGAGCAGGTGCTCGATGAGCATGCCGAACGGCGTGCCCCAGTCGCCGATGTGGTTCTGCCGCACGACCCGGTGGCCGAGGTGCTCGAGCGTGCGGGCCAGGGCGTCGCCGACGACCGTGGTCCGCAGGTGCCCGACGTGCATCTCCTTGGCCACGTTGGGGGCGCTGTAGTCGATCGGGACGACCTGCGCCTGCTGGGTCGGCACGCCGAGGCGCGGGTCCGCGGCCAGCTCGGCGAGCAGGGAGGTGACCCACGTGTCGTCGTAGGTGAGGTTGAGGAAGCCGGGTCCGCTGATCTCCACCCCGGCGGGCAGGTCGCCCAGCTCGGCGACCACCCGGGCGGCCACCTCGCGCGGGTTGGTCCCGACCCGCTTGGCGAGCGCGAGGGCCGCGTTGGCCTGCACGTCGGCGTACTGGCTGGGCCGCAGGACCGGGTCGGTCCCCTCGAACTCAGGTCCCAGGGCGCGCGCGATGGCGGCGGAGAGGGCGGGGGTGAGGACGTCGCGCGGGTCGGCCATGCGCCAACCCTAGGGT
>NZ_JBFUMD010000041.1:0-13359 GCF_054049555.1 Nocardioides sp. P5_C9_2 | reverse complement strand
GCCTGCTGCTGGTCCACAGCGACCGTGAGGATGGTGCGCGCCACCTGCTCCGTCTGCTCACCCTCCTCGGTGGTCGTGGTAGTGGCCGCAACGCTGGTCGTCCCGACGCCGACCACCCCTACCTTGGGGAGCAGCAAGCCGGTGTACTGCGGCAGTTTCCGCTCTGTGCCGTCTGGCTTGTACAGGACGGGGTCTGCCGAGACGAAGATAGCGACCTCCGAGCCGGGGTTGACGAAACCGGCCACCCGCTCCGGATCGGTGAGCTCGACCGAAACTGCCAGCTTGTCGTCCGGAATCACTAGGCCAGTCGCCTGACCGGCATTGCCGAACTTCTTGGCCAGGATCTGTTCACCGGGGTAGATCGTGCCGACAGCTACGAGGTCGTTGATGGAGCTGGTAGAAGTGAGGGCGCCCTCCACGAGGTCCTCGCGACGGACCTCGGACTTCTCGAACTTGCCGGCCTCCTGGGCGGCGGAGACCTCCTCGCCCGGATCGATGACGTCGGTCGCGGTGAGCACCTCGACGAGCTCTTGCCCGGCGGTGGCGCGAGAATCGATGCCCTGGACATAAAGGACGATCAGGGAGGTGCCGACCAGGGCGATCAGGACGGCGACGATGAGAAGCACGGAACGACGGGCCATGAGGCGATCCTTCGCAGAGCAGTGACCGGGGGAATCTGGGAATGCTCAGGTGTGGTGCCCTGTGGAGAGGTCCCAGATCCCTCTCCGGGCGCGAATCTAGGCGAGGCGCGAGAGGGACGTGGGCTAAACCGAACAAACCGCCCAGAGGTGGCCCGGACACCACCCGATATGACTAGTCGGCGCTGACGGGGAGTAGTCCCGGTGGGCAGCGTCCACCGCTGTGGTATGCGACCGATCAGGACAGGTAGAGGGCCTCGACGTGCTCGCGGAACTCGCGCATGACGACATTGCGCTTGAGCTTGAGGCTCGGGGTCAGGTGCCCGCCCTCCTCGGTCCACTCCTCGTGCAGGATGGTGAACTTGCGGATCGCCTCCGCCTTGGAGACCGCCTTGTTGGCGTCCTCGACGGCCGCCTCGATCGCGGCGTTGAGATCGGGGTCGTCGAGCATGTCCTCGAGGTCGTCGGACTTACCGTGCGCCTCGGCCCAGGCCGGGAAGGACTCGCGGTCGATCGTGACGAGGGCGGCGATGAACGGCTGGCCGTCACCGACGACCATGCACTGGTCGACGAGAGCGTGGGCACGGAGCCTGTCCTCGAGCACGGCAGGGGCGACGTTCTTGCCGCCGGCCGTCACGAGGATCTCCTTCTTGCGCCCGGTGATGCGGACGAAGCCCTCGTCGTCGACCTCGCCCACGTCACCCGTGTGGAACCAGCCGTCGCGGGTCAGGGCCTCGTGGGTGGCCTCCTCGTTGCGCCAGTAGCCGGCGAAGACCTGTCCGCCACGGAACAGCAGCTCGCCGTCGTCGGCCACGCGCACGGAGGTGCCGGGGATGGGCCGCCCGACGGTGCCGATCTTCTGGGCCTCGGGCAGGTTCACGGTGAGGGCGGCGGTCGTCTCGGTCAGTCCGTACCCCTCGAGGACCGTCACGCCGATGCCGCGGTAGAAGTGACCGAGCCGGTCCCCGAGCGGGGCGCCGCCGGAGACGGCGTACTGGCAGTGGCCCCCCAGCGCGGTGCGCAGCTTGCCGTAGACGAGCCGGTCGAAGAGGGCGTGCTGGGCCTTGACGCGCAGCGGGACGCGGCCACCGTCCTGGGCGCGGGACCACGCGATGGCGGTCTCGGCGGCGCGGTCGAAGATCTTGCCTCGCCCGTCGGCCGTGGCGCGCTGCGAGGCGCTGTTGAAGACCTTCTCGAAGACGCGGGGCACGGCCAGGATGAAGGTGGGCTTGAAGACCTCGAGGTCGCCCAGGAGGTTCTTGATGTCGGCGCTGTGGCCGACCCGGATGCGCTTCTTGATCGCGCCGACCTGGATGATCCGGGCGAACACGTGGGCCAGCGGGAGGAAGAGGAGCGTCGAGGCGCCCTCGGTGTCGAAGAGGTGGTGCAGCTCGTCGGTCGCCACACCCAGCTCGAACATGAAGTTGCCGTGGGTGAGCATGCAGCCCTTGGGGCGGCCCGTCGTGCCACTGGTGTAGATCAGCGTCGCGAGGTCGAGGGGTGTCGTGGCCGCGCGGCGCTCCTCGAGGGCCTCGTCGGAGATGTCCTGGCCGAGCCGGCCGAGGACGTCGACGGCGTTGTCGTCGATGGACCAGACGTGGTTGAGGTCGCTGCCGGCTCCGGACTGCCGCGCCTCGTTGATGCGGGCCAGGTGCTCCTTGCCCTCCGCGACGACGGCCTTGGCGCCCGAGTCGGTGAGGATCCAGGCGACCTGCTCCGCGGAGGACGTCTCGTAGACGGGGACCGTCGCGGCGCCCGCGAACCAGATGGCGTAGTCGAGCAGCGTCCACTCGTACCTGGTCTTGGAGACGAGGGCGACCCGGTCTCCCGGTTCGATGCCCGCCGCCATGAGTCCCTTGGCCACGGCACTGACCTCGGCGAGGAACTCGGCCGCCGTGACGTCGCTCCACTCGCCGTCGACCTTGCGGTTGAAGATCACTGCCTGGGCCGCCTCGCGGGCGTTCGCGATGACGTCGTCGGTCAGGTTGCCCGTGGCGGGGATCTCGATGGTCAGGGGCGTGGAGAACTCACGCAACGTCGGCCTCCTCAAGCGCAGTGGTCCGGGCAGGCTATCGCTGCCTCCGGACCCCCGTCGTCGCGGTCCCGCGACGGCGCGGTTCCGGTAGGGTCGCCGCATGGCCGAGCAGACCACTTCGTCGATCGTCATCGATGCCCCACCGGCGGACGTCATGGCGGTCATCGCCGACTTCGAGTCCTACCCCTCGTGGGCCAAGGGAGTGCGGACGGCGCGCGTGGTCGAGCCCGATCCGCTCGGGGGGGACCGTGCCGAGCAGGTCTACTTCGAGCTCGACGTCTCGCCCATCAAGGACGAGTACACCCTCGCCTATGACTGGGACGGCGACCGCGAGGTCACCTGGACCCTTGCGGAGGGCAAGATGCTGAAGGCGCTCGATGGCGCCTACGAGCTCCGCGACCTCGGCAAAGGGTCGACCGAGGTGACCTACCGGCTCGCCCTCGACGTGTCGATCCCGCTCATCGGCATGCTCAAGCGCAAGGGCGAGAAGATCCTCATCGACACGGCGCTCAAGGGGCTGAAGAAGCGCGTCGAGACGCGCTGACCGCGCCCGTCCCTGAACTCCCACGGTGCGCATCCTCCTMTTCACCGGCAAGGGCGGCGTCGGCAAGTCGACCGTGGCCGGCGGTACGGCGGCCCTGGCCGCGGCCGCCGGTCAACGCACGCTCGTGCTGTCCACCGACGCCGCCCACTCCCTGGCGGATGCGTTCGGCGTCCAGGTCGGCGCCGAGCCGACCCGGGTCGCTCCTCACCTGCACGTCCAGCAGGTCGATGCCCAGCTGCGGTTCCAGCAGTCCTGGGCGGAGATCCAGCACTATCTCCTGAGAGTGCTCGACGTCGCCGGGGTGGATCGAGTGGCGGCCGAGGAGCTCGCAGTCCTTCCGGGCGCCGAGGAGGTGCTCGCGCTGCTGGAGCTGCGCGTGCACGCACTGTCGGGGGAGTGGGACGTCCTCGTCGTGGACTGCGCACCCACGGCCGAGACGCTGCGGCTGCTGGCGCTCCCCGAAGCTCTTGGCTGGTACATGGAGCGCGTCTTCCCGGTCGAGAGGCGCATCGTCAAGGCGCTGCGTCCCGTCCTGACCCGTGCCGCGGGTGTGCCGATGCCCGCGGACACCGTCTTCGACGCGCTCCAGCGGCTGCACGACGAGCTCGACGAGGTGCACGCGCTGCTCACCGGGCCCGGGGCGAGCGTCCGGGTGGTCCTCACCCCGGAGTCCGTCGTCCTCGCCGAGGCTCGGCGGTCGTTCACCATGCTGTCGCTGTTCGGCTACCGGGTGGACGGCGTGGTGGCCAACCGCGTCTTCCCGGAGGCGGACGCCGACGAGTGGCGGGCCGGCTGGGTCCGCTCGCAGCAGCGCGTCCTCGCCGAGGTGGAGCAGTCGTTCGCCGGGATGCCGCTGTGGCGCTCGCCCTACCGGGGCACCGAGCCCGTGGGCGCCGACGTGCTGCGCGAACTGGCGGGCGACCTGTACGACGGCGCGGACCCGCTCGGCGTACCGGCCGGGAGGGGACCGTTCACGGTGACCCGCACCGCGACGGGACCGGTCCTCGGCCTGAGCCTGCCCCACGTCTCGCGTGACGAGGTCGACCTCGCCCGCCACGGCGACGAGCTGGTGGTGACGGTGGGGTCGTATCGTCGCCTCCTGACCCTTCCGTCGGCGCTGGCCCGGCACCGGGTCGCAGGGGCCCGGGTGCAGGACGGTGTCCTGCAGGTGAGGTTCGAGGAGGAGACGGCGTGACGCGGCACGATGGCGAGCCCGGCGACGACCCGCGCGACCCCGAGGTCGGGAGCCTGGCCGAGGAGACCGCGAAGCTGATCGGCGCCCTGTCCGGCTGGGCCCGCGAGCACGGGGCCGACGTCGGCGAGACGGCCAGCGGACTCGCCGATCACCTCGTCGACCAGGTCTCCGGCGCGGCGCACCAGGTGGACGAGCACCTCGCGACGGGGGCGCCCGAGTGCACGGTGTGCCCCATCTGCCGCGCGGTGCACGCGGTCCGGCAGCTGAGCCCCGAGGTGAGGACGCACCTCGCCACCGCAGCCTCGTCGCTGGTGCAGGCCGCGGCCGGCGTGCTCGCGACCGTGGCGCCCGATGCCGACGCCTCCGGCGCCGAGCCGGGCGGCCGGCCCCGGCCCAGCAGCGCGCGTCGTGCCGAACCTGTCGAGAAGATCGTCCTCGATGAGGACCGCCCCGAGGAGGACTCGTGAGCAGCACCGGACTGGCCTGTGGCATCGATGTGGGCGGCACCAAGATCGCCGGCGGAGTCGTCGACGCCGACGGGCGCATCCTGGAGGAGCTGAAGGTCGAGTCCCCGGCCGAGGACGTCGAGGCCATCGAGCGCGCCATCTCCGGCCTGGTCACCGAGCTCGGCTCCCGCCATGACGTCACCTGCGTGGGCGTCGGCGCGGCGGGGTACGTCGACAACACCCGCTCGCGCGTGTATTTCGCACCGAACCTGGCCTGGCGAGACATCGACCTCAAGGCCGAGATCGAGCAGCACGTGGACCTGCCGGTCGTCATCGAGAA
Source organism: Nocardioides sp. P5_C9_2 (assembly GCF_054049555.1). Taxonomy (NCBI): domain Bacteria; kingdom Bacillati; phylum Actinomycetota; class Actinomycetes; order Propionibacteriales; family Nocardioidaceae; genus Nocardioides; species Nocardioides sp. P5_C9_2. The sequence goes on along the minus strand of NZ_JBFUMD010000041.1, from coordinate 8,161 downwards.
CGACGCCAACGCCGCAGCGTGGGGAGAGTTCCGCTTCGGCGCGGGCGCCGCGGTGGACGACTTCCTGCTCGTGACGGTAGGCACCGGGGTCGGCGGCGGAATCGTGCTGGCCGGCGAGCTGCACCGCGGTGCCTTCGGCGTCGCCGCGGAGATCGGCCACATGCGTGTCGTCCCCGGCGGGGTCATGTGCGGCTGCGGCAACCGTGGCTGTCTGGAGTCCTACGGCTCGGGCACGGCGCTCGTGCGCGCGACCCGTGAGGCCGCTCAGGGGCCGTCGCTGCTCGCCCGTGACCTGATCGACCGTGCGGGAGGTGACCCCACTGCGATCGACGGTCCGATGATCACCGCGGCCGCCCAGGACGGCGACCCGTTCGCGATCGACCAGCTCGCGGACCTGGGTACCTGGCTGGGGGAGGGCATCGCGTCCCTCGCGGCGGTGCTGGACCCCGCGACGGTCGCCATCGGCGGCGGCGTCAGCGAGGCCGGCGATCTGCTCCTCGAGCCGATCCGGACCGCCTTCAAGCGTCAGCTCACCGGCCGGGGGCACCGGCCGGTGGCGGACGTCGTGCTGGCGGAACTGGGCAACACGGCGGGRCTCATCGGCGCCGCCGACCTCGCCCGCCATTGAGGGTGACGCTAGGCGGTCCCGCGGGCGACGGTCGCGCAGCATCAAACTGTACAAACCAGGACGTTCAGTAACAGCGAGCCCCTTTGAACGAGCGAGAACCCGCATCGGGCTCGACCGCCGTGGTCGAGCCACATGACATTGACGAGTTCCGCTCGTCGCCAACTGCCATCGGATCAGACACGGCCGCGAGATGTCGAAGTCCTTCGCGACCTGGGCCAGCGAGTATCCAAAGACCCGGATCACGTCCTCGCGGAACTCCATGAGAAACGCCTTCGGAATGGTGCACGTCCTTCCAACGCGCCGACCCCCATCGACGCAGATCAGATGTCACATGCCCGTACGTCAGACCCAACCCACCGATCAGCCGACGTGGCCAACCTGCTGGCCGATGATCTCTAGTGGGTGAGCTGGAGATCACCTGCGACAACCGCCGTGACATTGTCCGCATTCGTGAGTGTGATGCACGCCTTTTGGCCGTTCGCCTTGACCACGCCTTGGGCGATTATCGTCCCTTTGTCCAGCAATAGGCATGAGTTGCCGTTGAAGTCGATTTTGCTGGATGGCGCGTACACTTTGCCGGTTATCGTGACGTTTCCATTTCCTTGGATGGACAAGTCGTTGACGTTGTCACGGTCATAGATGATTGCGAATCCTCCTGGCCAGCCTGCCGGCGCCCCAGCGGGCGATCCAGTCGGTGCGGCGAAATTCTGGGTCTCGCCATTCTTGAAGTCGAGCATTCCGGTCTTTTTCACATACAGCGTCACCCCAGTGCCGGAGATCACGGAGTTGTTTTTCGCACTCCAGATCCCCTTGACCACGTAGGCGCCGGGGGCAAGCGTGCAGGTGGCGCCGTTCGGGAACTCGAAGTTCGCGGAGTACACACCTGGCCCGCCCGAACACGGGCTTCCTGCCTTGATGACCAGACCGGACTCGCTGAGCGGCAGGACCATGGACGCATACGGATCTGGGATCAAGGGTCCCTGTGTGTAGTCGGGTGTGTAATTGGACTGGCTCCCGCTTGCAGTCCCGACGACGCTAATCTGAGTGTCGGCCTTCCAGATGCTGTTGGGCCCGGCCGTGATGCTGCCGTTAACGTGAGTATCACCGCCTGTGACGCTGAAGTCCGCGTTGCCAGCGTCAACCGGCCCGAGGAAACACATCGCGCACCGGATGGCACCTGGGTATGCGGCCGAGGCGTTGCCCATGGTGGTGATGGACCCGTCACCACCAGCAAGAACGCCGAATGGAGAGCCAGACTCACCGTTGGCTCGATAGACCACCTCCACGCCAGTCCCTTTGCAACGCACATCCGTGAGGTTTCCTTCAGTGGCCAAGCCCGTTGAGTAGTTGGCCGCGAACATGGAATCAGCAGCATCTTCGGCGTGCTGGCGGACTAACGTCTGAGACGCCAGCGCGGCAGCCGAGCAGGTTTGCGTGAACTCATTTTTGTAGGTCGCTGCAGCTGCGAGAGAAGCTGAGTCCGCAGCCGTGGCGAGCTGACGTTTGGTCACATAGGCCATACCGAAGTCCACTGTGAATGCCGACAGGACCAACAAGACGGTTGCGAGCAACACCGCCAAGATCGCGATCGCGCCTTGCTCCTCATCCCGCCTCCTCCGGTTTATGAGAACTCGCATCGAAAGACTCCTTTGCCGGTGACGTTGTCCGGAATAGGCACGAGAGGCACAACCGGCTGCGTGTCGTATTTCATGAAGACGTAGAGGTTCGGCGTCGTCGTCTGCCCTGCGCAAGGTCTTAGAGTGCCGTCGCTGCCGCACACGGCGGTGGCGCTGGTCTCCGTAAGACCGCGCTTGATAGTCACTACGACATCCGCGCCGTTCATACCAATGGTGTCGGCCGCGTCCTGGGCTAGTGCGCTGATTTGCGTGCACGTCGTTCCAGCGACAACTCCGGAACGAGCAGATTGTCGGGCGGAGTTGCCAAGGCTAAGCGACTGCGCGAACACGAAGCCGTATGCAACGATCCCGAAAACAATCAGGAGCAAGAAGGGGACGACAAGGGCGAACTCCAAGGCCGCAGCCCCGCGTTCACCGCGCCGTCGACGTGCGAGCAGTTCGTTCATCCCAACCTCGATCACCATGGTGCCGGCGGATATCAGACCGAGAGTAGGGACCGCGGGCACCACCCGGCAGGCATGCCGGCCGAAATGACCCGCCTGACCACCCGCACTAGTCACTTCGGGCCATGCGCCGTCCCCTGCCGGTCCAGACGCCGCGCATACGACAGGATCTGAGCCGTGACGAACGCGATGGAACCCGTCTGGATCGGCGTCGACGTTGGCGGCACCAAGGTGCTGGCAGGGGTGGTCGACGAGCACGGCCGCGTCGTACGCACGGCACGCAGGGCCACCCCCGGCCGTCGGGTCGACACGGTGCGCGTCGAGGACGCGCTGGTGCAGGCCGTGCTCGAGGTCGCCGGCGGCACCCCGATCGCCGGCGTCGGCGTTGCTGCGGCCGGGTTCGTGGACGCCAGCGGCAGTCGCGTGATGTTCGCCCCGCACCTTCCGTGGCAAGGCGAGGACGTCCGTGACCGGCTCGCCGACCGTTGGGGAGTGCCGGTCACTCTTGACAACGACGCCAACGGCGCCGCCGCGGCCGAGTGGACGTACGGCGCGGCACGAGGCGCGCGGTCGGCGATCGTCGTTACCATGGGCACCGGCATCGGTGGCGGCATCATCATCGACGACCACCTCGTCCGCGGGGCCAACGGCATGGCCGGCGAGTTCGGCCACATGCAGGTCGTCCCCGGTGGGCACCCCTGCGAGTGCGGCGGCCGGGGGTGCTGGGAGCAGTACTCCTCGGGCAACGCCCTGGTCCGCTTCGCCCGCGCCCGCATGGGGGAGCAGCCGAGCGTGCTGGAGGAGGCGACCGGCGGCAATCCCGAGCTGGTCACCGGCCCGATGGTCACCGAGGCGGCCGCGGACGGCGACCTGGTCGCCCGGCAGGCCTTTGCGAGCGTGGGCGACTGGCTGGGCGTCGGGGTCGCCAACCTGGTGGCCGCCTTCGACCCCGAGGTGGTCGTCATCGGCGGCGGCGTGTCCGCCGCGGGTGACAAGCTGCTCGAGCCCGCCCGCAACGCCCTGGTCCGCTCACTGGTCGGCGCTGCTCACCGGCGGGTTCCGGCACTCGTGGCGGCCCAGCTGGGCCCCGAGGCGGGGCTGGTGGGCGCGGCAGAGCTGGCCCGCCGCGCGGGTCAGGGGCGGCGGTAGTCCGGGACCAGCTCGCCGGCGAGCTGCTCGAGGAAGAGGCCTACGTCGGTCACGATGCCCTTGGCGTGGCTCKACCCGCGGTCGGCCAGCTTGGTCACCGTGGCCGGGTTGATGTCCACGCACACCAGCGGGATCGAGGCCGGCAGGATGTTGCCGGTCGCCACCGAGTGCAGCATGGTCGCCACCATCAGGCAGAAGCCGACGTCGGTGAGCTCGGCCCGCATCGCGCGCTGGCCGTCGATCACGTCAGTGTGGACGTCCGGCAGCGGCCCGTCGTCGCGTACCGAGCCGACCAGCACGAACTTCTTGTCGTGCTTCACCATCGCGTGCATGATCCCGCCGGTCAGGATGCCCGAGTCGACGGCCGCCTTGATCGAGCCGGCCTTGCGGATCGTGTTGAGGGCCCGGATGTGGTGCTCGTGACCGTGCTCGACGCCCTGGCCCTTGGCCAGGTCGACGCCGAGGCTGGTGCCGTACAGCGACGACTCGATGTCGTGGGTGGCCAGTGCGTTGCCGGCGAAGAGCACGTCGACGAAGCCGGCGTTGACCATCGCCACCATCGCCGGGGCGGCGCCGGTGTGCACAACACCGGGACCGCCGACCCAGAGCACCTTCTTGCCCTCGGCCTTGGCCTCCCGGATGCCGTCGGCGACCTGGCGCACGAGCACGGCCTGGGGCTTCTCCGACGACACGTCGGACTCCATGAAGCCGAAGCCGTCGCCGGACTTCTCCACGACCGCCGCGGTCACCCGGATGCCGGAGGCGCCGGTGACGACCTGCATGCCGGCCCTCACGTCCGACATCGGCAGGGTGTAGACCCGCTCGCCGTCGACCACGAGGCCGCAGTCCATCTCGGGGTTCTCGACGTCGTACCACCGTCCCTCGAGCCGCACCCGGGTCGCCAGGTTGGTGGTGGAGTAGAAGCCGTCGGGGAACACGCCGTCCATGTCGGCCTCGGCGGTGCTCGCCTCGCCGGGGTCGGTCTGGTTGACGGCGTGGGTCTGCAGGCGCATCAGCAGCCGCTGGAGCGCCTCGTCGTCGTCGGCCGTGACGGTGATCGTGGCGTGGCTGGTGTCGGTCTGCTCGTGCCCCAGGTCGATGTCCTTGATGACCCAGTCACCGCCGTACTGGCGGATGTCGTCCAGGACTCGCGACAGGATGCCGCTGTCCATCAGGTGGCCGGTGACTTCGACGTTCTCGCTCACACTCACCCGGCCGACGATAGCGCCCGCGGTGCCGGTCAGATGCGGGAGCCGTCGTCCCAGGGCTCGCGGGGCTCACGCGACATGGTGGCCACCAGGTAGAGGAAGCCCCCGACGAACCACCCGAGCAGCAGGTAGTCGATCAGCGTGGGCACGTAGATCTGCCCGACGAAGCACACGAGCAGGACCAGGGGAGCGCCGAACACCCCGGCCCAGGCGACCGCACGCGGTGGTGCCGGCCGGGGGAGCGGCGGGGGCGGGGGCGGGACGTACCGCTCCTCGGCCTCGGGACGTACGACGACCGCTTCCGGCTCCGGCTCGGGCTCCGGCGCCGGGACGACGAAGTGCGTGGGCGCGGGGGCCGGGGCCTCGTCCACCTCGGGACGCGCGCCGTAGTTGTCGACGATCTCGCGCCAGGCCGCGTCCTCGCGTGTCCGGCGCTCGTCGTCACCGCGTGAGCTCACGCCACCACGGTAACCCGGGCGATGAAGTCGGCGGACTCGGAGAAGATCGTCTCCGCGTCGTTGTCGAGGGTCGCCACGTGGTAGCTCTCGGTGAGCATCCGCTCGGTGAAGTCCCGCGAGGAGACGTTGCTGCGGATGATGTCCAGCGACGAGGGGTCGACCACGTGGTCGAGGGTCGACTTGAAGAGCAGCAGCGGGGCGGTGATCCGGGCCAGGTCGCCGCGCAGCGGCTTCCAGCCCTCGCGCATCATCGAGTCCGCGGCCTTCAGCGGGGTGCGCGTGTAGCCGAGCTCCTCGACCCCGGGCTTCTTGATGTCGTTGGCGATGCCGGGCAGCGACGGCACCACCCACTTGAGGACGGGGAGTGCCTTCACGTCGAGGCGCGTGGTGTGGACGGCCGGGTTGACCAGCACGATGCCGGCGACCGCGTCCGGATGGTCGGCGGCGAGGCGCAGCACGAGCGAGCCGCCCATCGAGAGTCCGCAGACGACGACCGCGTCGTTCTCGGCGCGGAGCTTGTCGAAGCTGCTCGACGTCGCGGCGTACCAGTCCCGCCAACCCACGGTGTTGCAGTCCTGCCACGACGTGCCGTGCCCCGGCAGCAGCGGGACCTCCACGGCGTACCCCCGATCGGCGAGCGCGGCACCCCACGGCTTCATGGAGTACGGCGAGCCGGTGAACCCGTGCTGCAGCAGCACGCCGACGCGTCGACCGTCGGTGAGCTCGGGGCGCGCGGGCGCCGAGTAGGGCCGGGTGATCTCGGGGTCCGCGGGCTCGACGGGGGCGGCCTGGCCGCCGCGCTTCAGGGGATTCCTCACGGGGGGAAGTGTGCACCACGTGGGGGACACCGGGGAGGGGCTTTCGGGGCTAGGCTCACCCCGTGCTGTATTGGTTCCTCAAGTCGGTCGCGCTCGGTCCGATCCTCCGCGTGGTCTTCCGCCCCAAGGCGTACGGCGTCGCGAACGTCCCCGACGAGGGTCCCGCCATCCTGGCGAGCAACCACCTCTCGTACGCCGACTGGCTCTTCATGCCGTTGACGCTCAGCCGTCGCGTCACCTTCGTGGCCAAGGCGGAGTACTTCACCACGCCCGGTATCAAGGGCTGGTTCCAGAAGAAGTTCTTCTCCGGCGCCGGCCAGGTGCCGATCGACCGCTCCGGCGCCAACGCCGCCGAGGGCGCGATGAAGTCCGCCATCAAGATCCTCGACACCGGCGAGCTCTTCGGCATCTATCCCGAGGGCACCCGCTCGCACGACGGCAAGCTCTACCGCGGCAAGACCGGCGTTGCCCGGCTCGCGCTCGAGACCGGCGCCCCGGTGGTCCCGTGCGCGGTGGTGGGCACCGACGTGGTCGCCCCGAGCGGCAAGATCTTCGGCTCCTGGACCCGTCCCGTCGTGCGCTTCGGCCCGCCGCTCGACTTCTCGCGCTACGAGGGCATGGAGAACGACCGTTACATCCTGCGCTCGATCACCGACGAGATCATGTACGAGATCATGCGGCTCTCCGAGCAGGAGTACGTCGACATGTACGCCGCCAAGGCCAAGGAGCTCTCCAAGGAGCAGGCCAAGGAGCAGGCGGCGAGGGACCAGGCCGCCAAGGACACGGATCAGACGCAGCAGAAGCAGGCGTCCTGACCGGGTCCGCTCCCGGCGTCGACGAGCGGGCCGCGGTCGCGGTCGAGGACCGGCTCCACCGGGCGCTCGCGCTCGTGCGCGTCGTGGTGACCGTCAACATGGTCGCCCTCAACCTGTGGCGACGCGACAACTACGACCATCCGGGCCTCGGCGCCGTCGTGGTCGCGGTGGCGGTCGCGTGGACCGGGGTCGCCCTGTGGGCGTACGCGTCGGCACGACGTCGTACGCCGCTGCTGCTCGGCGCCGACCTGGCGATCGCCGCCGGCGCGATCGCTCTCACGCCGCTGGTGAAGGGGCCCGACTTCAACGCCACCATTCCCGGCTTCTGGGTGATGGGCGCCCTCCTCGCGTGGGCGATCCACTGGCACTGGAAGGGCGGCCTCGCGGCGGCGGTGGTGCTGTCGGTGGTCGACCTGGGCATCCGTCTCTCCGTCGACCAGCCCCCCGACCAGGGCAACTACGGCAACGTCTTCCTGTTGATGATCGGCGGCCCCATCGTGGGCTACATGTGTGAGTCCCTCCAGCAGATGGCAGTGGAGCGCGACGCTGCGCAGCGCGCCGCGGCGGCCGCCGAGGAACGCACCCGGCTGGCCCGCGCGGTGCACGACGGCGTGCTGCAGGTGCTCTCGCTCGTCCAGCGGCGGGCCGGTGAGCCCGGCGGTGACCTAGCCGAGCTCGGCGCCCTGGCGGGAGAGCAGGAGCGCAGCCTGCGGTCGCTGATCCGTCAGCAGGACACCGTGACCGCTCCCGGCGCCACCGTCGACCTGGCCGGCGAGCTCGAGCGGCTGGCCACCGCCCACGCCGGCCGCGTCGAGGTCGCCTCACCGGGGACCCCGGTGCCCGTCCCGACCCACGTCGCCCAGGAGCTGGTGGCGGCCGTGTCGRCCTGCCTCGACAACGTCCGCGTCCACGTCGGCGACGCCGCCCCGGCCTGGGTGCTGCTGGACGCCGTCCCCGGGGAGGTCGTCGTCTCCGTCCGCGACGACGGCCCGGGCATCCCGGCGG
>NZ_JBFUMD010000040.1:0-13485 GCF_054049555.1 Nocardioides sp. P5_C9_2 | reverse complement strand
GCCGCACGGCGGCCAGGACCGGCAGTCCGACCTCCTCCACCTCGGAGGCGGACCGGACCCGTCCGGCGAAGCGCTCGAGCAACCAGGCGATCAGGCACCCGAGAGCCAGCCCGGCGAGGGCTCCACCCAGCAGGATCAGGAGAGGCGTCAGGCCTCCGACGCGCACGGGCTCGGAGGCGGGGGAGATCACGGAGCCGGGAGGTGCGTCGCTGTTCTCCAGGTAGGAGCGCTGCGCGCGCAGGCTGACCAGCTCGTTGCGCAGTGCGGTCGCGAGCTCGGACTGGAAGAGGCGCTGCGCCTGGGTGCCCGACTGCGCGGCGACGGTGGCGGCACGCAGGTCGTCCACGACACCCTCGGTCTGGGTCTCGACCCGGGCGATCCGCGTGTCGTTGACCTCGGTCGACCTCCGCACCCGGTTGTCGAGGTAGGCGTTGGCCACGCCGTCGGCGATCGCCTGCGCGACGTCGGCACCACTCGCCGAGTAGGACATCTCCAGGACCTGCGTGTTCGGCGGCACACTGATGGCCACCCCCTGCTCGAGGTCGGCCACGGTCACGGGTCGGTTCTGCTTCGCCACCGCGGTGAGCACCTCGGCCGAACGGGCCACCTGCGCCTCGGTCTCGAGGCTGGTCAGCTCGTCCTGGCGAACGGTCTCCGGCGTCGGCGCGAAGGGGTTCCCGACGGCGGGGTTGATCAGCACGTGGGCGGTGCTGGTGTAGGTCACGGGCTGGGCGGCACCGACGAGCCATCCGATCACGGCGCCGTTGACCACGCACCAGAGGACGACGATCAGATGGCGTCGCGCGGCCCTGAGGGCCGACGGACGGGACGCGGTCGCTGCGTTGTATGGCTGCACGGTGATCATCCTTGGGTCGTGAGGGCCGCGGGCACGGGGCCGACGGGGTGCGTTCGGGGTCGGAGGTTCTGGGTGGACGCCACCGCGAGCCGTCGGCGGTCGCGCCGGACACCGATCAGGCAGCCGGCGAGCAGGCCGAGCATGGCCCCGGACGTGAGGGGGACCTGGGCGTTGGAGGCGTCCGGCAGGGTCGCGGGAGTCGCGGGGTCCACCACCTCCGCGGGCGACAGACGAGCCTCCTCCAGCTCCTGGAGGCCCTCGCGCAGCGCGATGACCTGGGCGACCACGTCGTCGTCGGCAGGGATGACCGCCTGGGTGCCCTGCGCCTGGGCGAGCAGGTCCTCCTGGCCCGCGGTCCACAGCCGGAGCAGGCGGAGCTGGTCGGCGCGCAGGGCACCCAGCGAGTCCCGCCGCACCTGCACCAGGGCGGAGACCGCCGCGTTGGCGGCCTCGGCCGCCGTCGTGCGGGAGGACGCTGTCACCGCGAGGTGCAGGACGCGGCTGGTGGGCGACGCCGTGACCGACATGTGCTGGAACGCGACGTCCTCGTCCGTGCCCAGGACCCGTGCGACGGCCCCCAGCACTGCGGGGCTGTAGAGCAGCTGGGCGTCGGTGTCGATGCTGACCGCGGGCGGGACGACCCCGATCCCCGTGGGGAGGACGTACTTCGGCACCGGGGCGAGCGCCACGGACGCCGTCGAGGAGTAGCTCGTCGGCTGCACGAGGGACCAGGCCAGCCCCGCCAGCAGCCCCAGTGCCATGAGCGCACCGATGACGGCCCGGTGGCGCCACGCGAAGCGGGCATGGTCGGACAGGAGAGGCAGCCCCGGGGGCTCGGTCAGGACCGCCATGCGGGATCCCGTCCGAGCATCGTGGCCAGCGCCTCGTCGTGGGCGTCGAAGTGGGTCCGCAGCCGGCTGCGTACGGCATCGGGCAGGGGCGAGCTCGGCCGGGCGTTCCAGCGGTCGAAGCGATCGGGAAGGATGCGCGGCAGCCCGAGGAAGTCCAGGACCGCGCCGTAGGTGGCCTCGGGCCGCTCGAAGAAGGACTCGCTCTCGATGAGGTGCACGCGCTCCGGCGGGACGTGCTGGTGCAGGCGCCGGAGCTGCTCGGCGTACTGGCTGCGGCGCAGGTAGGCGTGGTGGCGGTGGCTGAAGCTCTGGTAGGCGGGGTCCGCCACCATGCGCTCCTCCTGGCCGGCCAACCGCTCGTCCTCCAGCTCGAGGGCTCGCTCGAACGGCTCGGTCTCGTAGCCCCGGGCGAACTCGTGCTTGTGCGCCGAGAAGGCGCGCTCGATGGGGTCGCGGAGCATGGCCAGTACCTTGACGTCGGGCAGGTGCCGGGCCATGCGCTCCGCGGCGCACGGGTGGAACAGGTAGTAGCCGCTCGCCTCGAAGGTGACCGGTGTCCCCGCGTGCCCGTGGCTCCGCCTCCTCAGCGTGGCCGTCGTCGGGAAGTGGCCCTGGTACCAGGCGAAGTCACGGTGGTAGTTGATGTCGAAGTAGTTGACGCCCTTGTGGTAGTTGGCCTGGTGGATCAAGGGGTGCGACATCAGCGCCCGGAACAGCGAGGTCGTCCCCGTGCGCTGGGCGCCCACCAGGATGAACGAGGGAAGCTGGCGGCGGCTCGCGGTGACGGAGCCCACCTGCACCGACACGGACCTCCCGGCGGTCTTCAGGGGGTGGGGAACAGTGGAGCGCAGGGTCATGATCGTCCTTCCGTGACGGTGGAGCGGGGTAGTTCCAGCAACCGCGTGAGCAGCGACACCACCCAGGCCGTGCGACGTTCGAACTCGGGCCGCGCGCCGTGCGTGAGTGCGTCGACGTACCGCACCGCCATCTCGAGCAGGTAGAGCCTCAGCACCAGGTCGTGCTGGCTCGGGTCCACGCCGAAGGTGGACAGGCCGTGGGAGACGGACCCCAGGAAGTGGCGCTCCTGGAGCGGCTGGTCGCGGTGCCCGGCGACGACGCCCTGCGCGATGAGGTGCAGCCCGTCGAAGCCGAGGGGGACCTCGGCCTCGTAGCGCTCCCAGTCCCACAGCTGGAGGACCCCGTTGCTCATCCCCATGTTCCAGGGACCCCAGTCGCCGTGCCAGCCGCCGACCTCCAGCTCGACGCCTCCGTCGGTGGCCTCGATGGCCAGGACGGCCGTCGGGAGGGTGGAGCCGTGGGGGACGTCGGCGAGCCGCAGCGCCCCGGTGCGCAGGCGCGACCAGAAGGCGCTCTGCGACAGCACACGGTGCCGCACCCCGCCCAGGCGGGCCACCTCCAGCATCGAGGCGATGCGGGTGGACTCGTTGACCGGCTCCGTCCTGTCGGTCGACAGCGGCGACATCACGAGGACGTCGAGGCCGCACCACGACCCGTGGTGCAGGAGCTGTGGTGCCCGGAAGCTGCGGGGGGCGAGTCCGCCGACCGTGCGCAGTGCCTCCGCCTCGTGACGGACCAGTGCCGCGGTCAGGGCGTTGTGTCCCACCTTGGCGTAGCCGACGAGGGTGCCGTCGAGACCGAAGATCTGCAGCACCGGCTTCTGGTTGACGCGCCGCGGCCCCAGCACCACACCGACGCGGACCTCCGTCCCCAGGACGTCGCCCAGGTGGTTCTCGATCGAGTCCGCCCGGGGGTCGCCACCCTCCACGCGGAGCTTCGGCCAGCGCGCCAGGGCGAACGCCGGCGACCGCACCGACCGCTGCAGGACCGAGCGCATCGGCCGGACGAATCGCGACCCGTCGTTGCCGAGGCGTCCGAGCATGGTGGCAGCGGCCGGCAGGTCCGTCGGCACCAGCAGACGCGGATTGCGTGCGCTGGGGAAGATGTAGGCCTCCCGGTGGGGGAGCGCGGAGGGGCGGAGCGCGCGCGTGGTGTACGGCGTTCCCCACGGCGCGGGCCACAGGAGCCTGGCGACCTCGGCGGCGTACGACGCGGACGCCTCAGGAGCGGACGACGTCATGTGGGGACCTCCTCGGACGGCCGGTCGGCGCGGGCCATCAGGCCGATGGCGATGAAGGCGGTGAACAGGGCCGACCCCAAGGAGTCGTAGAAGAAGAAGCACAGCACCGCTTGCAGGAGGACGGTGCATCCCATGATGTCYAGGGCCGACGGTCCCCGGGCCCGGTGCAGGAACTGCATCGCGAAGAACGCCAGGCTCAGGATCGTCCCCACGAAGCCGGTCGTCAGGATCAGCCGCCACATGAATCCCTGGGTGCCGAGCGGCGGCGCCGCGCACTGGTGGCACTGCGCGGTCTCACCCCCGGCGAGGGAGCTGAAGCTGCCCTGCATCGTGCGGGTCGTGCCGTAGCCGACCAGCGGGGAGCCCTGCGCCGTGACTGTCGCGACCGTCTCCGCCGTGCTGGCCCGACGGCTGTTGCTGTGCGGGGTCTCGACCCGCAGCAGGAGGGTGTCGTACAGCGGCGAGGACACGAACACGATGCCGCCGACGAGCGCGATCGCCACCATGGCCCGCATGGCACCGCCACGGCCGTTGAGGGCGAGTCGGCCGGCCGCGTACACCGCAGCCAGGAGGATCGAGATCCACAGTCCCCGGTTGAGGGAGAAGACGATGGGGAAGACCGCGGCGACCAGGATGAACGGCGCCGCCTTCCGCCGCCAACCGGCCTCCCGGCCGCACCAGGCGAGCATGAAGAAGGGGAGGTACAGCGCGAGGTTGTTGCCCCACGAGTTGGAGTAGGCGAACGGTGCCGTCGGGCGCGGCTGCACGTAGCCCAGGAAGTCCACCGACTGGGAGAGGGACGGGTGGATGAGGGTGCGCACGAAGTTCTTCGACGCCAGGCCGTGCGGAATCAGCAGCTCCATCGGCGACGTGAACTCCAGGGTCGGGGCGAGCACGGACAGCACCCCGAAGCCCGTCGTCACGACGAACATCCACGCGAGCAGCCTCACGACCCACAGCGTCGACACCTGACGGGCGGTGTTGAGGACGTAGAGCATCACGATGGTGACCGAGAGGTACCAGCCGAACCAGATCGTGAAGCCGGCCAGCTGGCTCAGGCCCCCGCCCGGCACCGTGCCGGGGGCGACCGCCTTGATGAGGAAGACCCCCGCGAGCGTCCACACCAGGAACAGCAGCCAGAGGGCGAAGCCTCGGGGGACCCGCACCGATCCCTGCCGGTACAGGATCACCGCCATCGCCGCCGCCGCGATGAAGAAGACCAGCTCGGCCAGCCCCATGGCCCACCAGAGGGGGAAGCCGAGGTACAGGGCGGCCAGTGGCCACCCGGGACGCAGGAGGCGGTGCTCCACCAACGGGGTCGGGTCGACGCGGGAGAGAGTGCTCATCGCGCACTCCCGCGTGGGTCGGGGCACCCGCGGCTACGATCAGGTCCACCTGATCGCGCCACGTCTTCAAGGTGAAGCACCTTCAAGACGGCCCCCCGGTCGCATCGAGTCGCATTGGTTGCATCGAGTAGTCGGATGTCGAGCCCCGGTGGGGCCGCGCAGGCGACGTTAGGCCCGGCTGCGGAGCAGGTAGTCGGATGAGTCCATCCATCCCCAATATGGGGGTATGACTCCGAGGAGAGGTCGTGGTGGGAGACGGGGGAACGGCCCTGGCGGCGGTCGGGCGGTCGACACGATGGCGGGTCGCCCTCGCGGCGATCCTGTGCGCGGGCGTCGCCGGAGCCTGGGCGCAGGGGGACCCTCCGGTGGACGCCTCGCGTGACCGGGCGACGGACGCCACGGCCACGTCGATGCCCGTCGCGGACCTGTGGCTGCCCTTCGAGGACCAGACGGTCTCCTTCGGCGGCGACACGGAGTACCCCGACGCGAACGGTCGGTCCCACGTCGGGCGCGTCGAGTCCGCCAACGACGGCACGGTGGAGGTCGTCCCGGGCGCGGATGACAGGGGTGACGCCGTGGCGTTCCCCGGGGCCTGCACCGAGGCGCAGGGATGTCCGCGCGCGATGGTCGAGGTGACGAGCGCCGAGGACCTGAACCCGGGAGAGCGTGACTTCGCGTACGGAGCCGCGGTGTGGCTGGCACCCGACCAGACGACGACCGGCTCCAACGTCGTGCAGAAGGGCCGGTTCGCGACCGAGGGCGGGCTGTGGAAGCTGCAGGTCGACAGCGCCGAGGGCCAGCCGAGCTGCGTCGTGCGGACGGCGGAGGGCCTGGTCACGGTGCGGTCGACCGTGTCGATCGCGGACTCGCGGTGGCACCGGGTGGAGTGTCGACGGGACCGGACCGGTGTCAGCATCCGTGTCGACGACACGGTCGAGGGCGTCGACGGGGGCACGGGGTCGGTGGACAACGAGTGGCCCATCCGCATCGGCAGCCCCGGTGTGGGCGACCATGACGACCAGTTCCACGGCCGCGTCGACGACGTGTTCCTGACGATCGCTCCCGCGGACTAGCGCCTCACCSGGGACGGGCGGACGACCCAGTCGGAGGCCAGCAGGTCGGCGAAGGTCCGCTCGGTCCTGCCGTGCATCTCCCACGAGCCCTCGGGCGCATTGAGGCTCGAGTTGTAGTAGGCCATCGAGACGACGTTGTGCTCGCGGGCGTACTGCGCCGCGTCGCGCAGCCACTCGGCCGCCAGTCCGGGGTTGCGCGGGTCCTCCCGGCAGCCGTACTCACCGATGGCGATGGGCACGTCGCCGAACCAGCCGAGCGCTTCGTCGGCCCTGCTGCCGAAGCTGCGCCAGGGCTTGCCGTTGTTGGGCGACCAGTGGTTGTAGACGTCGAGCCCCATCACCGCGGCCTCCGGGACGAGCCAGGCGGCGGGGTCCACGTCGTCGCGCACGGGGTCGAAGGTCCACTGCTGCAGGACCGGGCACACCACCACCCGCGGCGAGGCTCCGGCCGCGAGCTCGATCAGGTGCCGCTGCATCGCGACGAAGTCAGCCGGCTGCATGCCCGGCGGGCCGGCGTCGTTCTCCGGCTCGTGGTGGAGCGTGAACAGGATCGGCGCGCGGGTCGCTGCAAGGGGGGTGAGCATGCTGCCCAGCCACTCGTCGTACGTGCCGTCGGCGACCTCCCGCCAGGTGCCGCGGGGCTTCATCGACACGTGCGGCAGACGTCGGTGGGCGATGTCGTCCAGGCACTCGCTGACCAGCTTCTCGACCTCCGCGTCGTGCGCGGTGAAGAACGAGCGGTTGACGGCCAGCGAGCTGCCCAGCTCCTGCTCCCAGTCACTCACGGACCGGTCGTAGGGAACCGAGGCGCCGTAGTACACCTGACCCGGTCCGGCCTTGAGGGCGTTGCGCGAGACCCCCCGCGGTCGGGGGGAGGCGGACGAGGGTCCGGGCTCCGGTGCGGTCGTGGCAGACCTGGGAGCCGTGCGGGCCGGAGGCCGTGGATCGGCGCCGCAGGACGTCGCCAGGAAGGAGACTGCGAGGGACGCGCCGATGCCCAGCAGGTCACGACGGGCGAGGGCCATGGCGGCACGGTAGATGTCGTGCTCGAGGTGGCGGACCGCTCCCGCCGCAGGTCACCCAAACTGGGGACGGGAGCCGTCGAGCCGGATGGTGCATCCGTCGCGTCGTGGCCGAGAGCCACGGCAGGGTCCGCGCGGTGGTGCTCTCCGCGGTCCCCGGGGGGCGCCCCCAAAATCGAGGAATCCCGACTCGTGCGCCGTCGCGCCGACCGCCGGTCATCAGGATGACACGACCATGAAGACAGTCCACACGTGCCAGGTCGGGCGCGGCTGCGCGCCGCTTCGACGAGTGGCGCCATGACCGGCCCCGTGCTCCTGGTGAGCACGCAGGGCGGACACCTTGCCCACCTGCTCGCACTGCGCTCGTGGTGGGAGGGTCGCGACCGTCTCTGGGTGTGCCCCGACACCCCCGACGTCGTGGACCGGCTGGACGGTGAGCGGGTGCTGCACTCGTACTCGCCGACGACCCGCAACGTGCCCAACCTGGCCCGCAACGCCGTCCTGGCGGTGCAGCTGCTGCGCCGCGAGCGTCCCTCGCTCGTGGTGAGCGCGGGCGCGGGGGTCGCCGTGCCGTTCTTCGTCGCGGCCTGGGTCCTGGGCATCCCGACGGTCTTCATCGAGGTCTACGACCGGTTCGACAGCCCGACCATGACCGGTCGACTCTGCGGCCCGTTCACCACGCGCCGCATCGTGCAGTGGCAGAGCCAGCTGGAGTTCTACCCCGACGCCCACCTCGTGGGGCCGCTGCTATGACGGCCCTCGTCGTGGCGCTCGCCGGCACCGACCACCACCCGTTCGAGCGGATGGTGCAGTGGGTCGACACCGAGGCCGCATGCCACGCCGACGTGCGGTTCGTGGTGCAGCACGGGGCCACCCGGCCTCCGCGGGTGGCCGAGGGCTACGACTTCCTCACCCACGACCGGCTGGTCGCCCTGCTCGCGGAGGCCTCCCTCGTCGTGTGCCACGGCGGTCCGGGCACGATCATGGACGCCCGGGAGGCCGGTCACGTGCCGCTGTGCATCCCGCGTGACCCGCTCCTGGGCGAGCACGTGGACGGTCACCAGCAGCGCTTCGCCTCCCTCGCCGGGGGGTCGGGCGTGGTGCGGGTCGTCTCCACCGCCGCGGTCTTCCACGAGGAGCTGGAGAGCGCCCTGCTGCCGGCCACCGTGCTGCGCGCCGTCGGGTCGACGACCCAGGACCGGGACGCCGCCCGAGCCCTGGCCGCGGCCGAGCTGGACAGCCTGATCAACCGTCGCCCGTCGCGCCACGCCCGCCTGTTCCGGGCCGCCGGCTAGTGACAGCGACCCCTCGGCCGGCGTGAGGACGTACCCCGAAATGGGGACTTCCGCCGGAGCTCGCCAGACCCCGCGTCGTGGATCGAGGAGGGTGACCGCATCAGCGCGGCCGTCGGGGGGCAGTGCGGGCCGAAAGGAAGTGAACGTGCGCGTCACCATCGTGTACCTGGGGGGCTTCGGCCGCTCCGGGTCGACCCTCGTCGAGCGGATGCTCGGGGCCGCGACGTCCTGGGTCAACATCGGTGAGCTGGTCGACCTGGCCCGCTCGGTGGCCCCCGCCGACGAGCTCTGCGGCTGCGGACAGCCGTTCTCGGCTTGTCCCTTCTGGACGGCGGTCGGACGGTCCGCCTTCGGCGGATGGACCCCGGAGGTCCTGGACCGGCTGCACTCCGCGCAGCGCGCCGCCGCGCGGCAGCGCCACCTGCCCGGGCTGCTCGCCGGTCGGGCGCCGTCAGCGTCGCTGACCGACCTGCGCGCCGACTACGCACGGATCTACCGCGCCGTCGCCGAGGTCTCCGGTGCCCGGGTGGTGGTCGACGCCTCCAAGGGCCCGGCCCTGGGCCTGGCCCTCGCCGGAGCCCGCGACATCGACCTGCGGGTGCTCAACGTCGTACGGGATCCCCGAGCCGTCGCGTGGTCGTGGCAGCGCCACGTCGAGCGACCGCACGCCACCGGCGGCTCCGAGGAGATGTGGCGGATCCCCGCGCACCGCTCGGCCGCGCAGTGGGGCGCGCTCCAGCTGGAGATGACGGCCATCGCGGCCCTCGGAGGCGTGCGCTCCGCCCGTCTGCGCTACGAGGACTTCGTCACCGACCCGGTCGCGTCCCTGACCGAGGCCGCCCAGGCCCTGGGCCTGCCGCTGGGCGCGGCCGACCTTCCCGCCGTCGAGGCAGGCCGCACGGTGCTCGGGCCGAGCCACGGCCTCTCCGGCAACCCCAGCAGGTTCCGATCGGGATCCGTCGAGCTCCGGCGGGACGACCGGTGGGCCACCCAGATGCCGGCGAGGGACCGGGCCGTCGTCACGTCCCTCACGCTGCCCCTGCTCAGGGCCTACCGGTACCCCACGTCCACGAGCGCGGTCACCGCGTCCGACACCCACGACCGCCACGAGGCAAGGAGCACACGGTGAACGAGCCGACATCGACGAGCGAGGGCGCAGTGACCGCGGGCACCCCGCTGGTCACCGTGGTGATTCCGACCAGGGGGCGCCCGGCGCTGCTGCTGGAGACCCTGGACGCCATCGTCGCCCAGGACTACGCCGGCCCGCTGGAGGTCTTCGTCGTCCACGATCGCGAGGAGGCGGACCCGAGCCTGGCGGACCTGTCGCGTCCGGGCCGGCGGATCGTCCCGATCGTCAACACCCGCACCGGCGGCCTCTGCGGTGCCCGCAACACCGGCGTCCTGCTGTCCCGGGCCGAGCTCGTGGCCAGCTGCGACGACGACGACCTGTGGTACCCCGCCAAGGTGCGCCTCCAGGTCGAGCGGCTCCTCGCCGATCCCACCCTGCTGGCGGTCGGGTCGGGGATCCGCCTGCTCATGGGCGAGCGCGGCGACGTCGAGTGGCCGGCACGCGAGCCCGTCGTCACCCACACGCGACTGCTGGAGAACCGCGTCAAGGAGCTGCACAGCTCGACGCTGATGATGCGTCGTTCGGCCTTCGACGTCGCGGGGCTCTACGACGAGGAGCTGCCGTTCGGCCACGGCGAGGACTACGACTGGCTGCTGAGGGCGAGCCGGGCCGGCCGGGTCGGCACGGTCCAAGAGATCCTGGCCGACATCCGCAAGGACGTGCCCTCCTGGTTCCGCGACAAGTGGCTCAACACCGCCACCGCGCTGGAGTACCTCCTCGAGAAGCACCCCGACTTCGCAGACCGCCGACGGGGCCACGCCCGCATGCTCGGACAGATCGCCTACGCGCGGGCCGCAGCGGGGGAGCGGGGCCGCGGCGCACGCATCGCCGGGCGCGCGCTGTGTCGCTATCCCGCCGCACCCCACGCGTGGCTCGCGCTCGCCGTGGCCGGACCGGGCATCGAGCCCCGTCGCATGCTGTCGCTGTCGCGTCGCCTCGGGCGGGGCCTGTCATGAGCCGGCTGCCCAACTTCTTGTACGTCGGACCCGACAAGGCCGGCTCGTCCTGGCTCCACGAGATCCTGCTCGGACACCCGGACGTCTACCTGACGCCCGCCAAGGACCTCTACTACTTCGACCGCTACTACGACCGCGGACTGGCGTGGTACGCCGCCCAGTTCCGCGACGCGCGCGACGAGGCGGTCGTGGGCGAGGTCTGCCAGGACTACCTCTTCCACCCGGACGCGGCCGACCGCATCAACGAGACGCTGGGCCCGGTGCGCATCATGGTGTCCTTGCGGGACCCGGTCGAGCGCGCGTGGTCGTCGTACCTCTACATGCGCAAGCACGGCATCGGGCCGGACACGTTCGGCGAGGCCCTGCGCAGTCGCCCCGAGCTCCTCGAGCACGGCCGCTACGCCACCGGGCTCGACCGCTTCCTGGTGCACCTGCCGCGCGAGATGGTCCACGTCGCCCTCTTCGACGACCTGGCGGCCGACCCGCAGGGCTTCCTGGACGGGGTCACCGACTTCCTCGACGTCGACCGTCTGCCGCTGGCGAGCAAGGACCTCGAGGCCCGGCTGCCGGCTGCCAGGGCGCGTTCCGTGCGCCTGGCATCGGTCGCGCGCCGCAGCGCGGACTGGGTGCGCGAGCACGACGGGGCCCGTCTGGTGGGAGCTGTCAAGCGCTCTCCCCTCGTGCACCGGACGCTCTACCGCCCCATCGACCGTGCGACGGTGCGGCCCGACCCGTCGGACGTGACCACGGTGCGCAACGCCCTGGCCCCCGAGATCGCCTCGCTCGAGCGGACGCTCGGACTGCGGCTCGGTGAGGCCTGGGGCTGGTAGCCCGGCCCGCGCAGCGCCGCTCCCGGTCGCGCTCCGGTGCGGCCCGTATGTCCTGAGCACGGGTCGCTCCCGCGGCCTGTGATGTCTCAGGACATCGGTACACATATGTCTCAGGACATCGGTGACACTGCGCGGTGCGGGCGGGGCGTCTTTGGTAGCCGCGTCTGCCGCTGAGGGTGACCTCAGCGAGGAGCTCGTTGCCTCGTAGGACGACGACGTGGCGATGTTGTCGGATCACGGTGACGTGCTCGCCGCTGTGGCGCCGGCCGATGCTGAAGAGGTGGCCGTCGATGCCGATGCAGCCAGCCACTCGAGCTGACCTCGACGGCGAGGATCTGGACCGGCCACGGGATGGGGTGATCTCCCGGGCCGTCCTTGGGGCCGAGGTCATAGCGCTCGGCGGGGGTGAGGCCGTTGAGGTGGGTCTTGCGGCGACGATGGTTTGTAGTGCTCGCGATAGCGGTTGAGCAGCGTCCGGAGCTCCTCCAACGAGCTGGCAGGGGGTCGTTTCCGCAGCCACATGAGCACCGTGGCGTGGGCCCGTCGTTCTTCCCACAGGTCTGGGGGTGGGCGGTCGAGCTGGTTCAGGGTGCGACCCACAGGGCGGAGGTTCTTCCTCCAACGCAGCGTCCACCGCGGGGTGCCCCGGAGAAGTCGGAAACGTCAACGGTCGTCGTGAACGCGGGTAGAACCCCTCGACACCCTCCTTCTCGAACCGCTTGCGGTACTTGTAGAACGTCGTCACCTCTGGTCCCACCGGAACCCCATCTCTGGCCATCGCCCAGCATGGACGAGAACCCATCAGGTGTTACCGAAGTCCTGAGACTCGACAGGTCGCTCCCACGACCAGTCCAGATGACGTACGCGGTCGACCGGGCGCGGCGGACCGTTCCTGCCGTGCGATCCCGGCGGGTCAGTAGGCCCCGCGGTGTCCCATCACGGCGCGGACCGTGCGGAACAGGATGGCCATGTCCAGCGCGAGCGACCAGTTGTCGACGTAGCGCAGGTCGAGACGCACGGACTCCGCCCAGGTCAGGTCCGAGCGGCCCGACACCTGCCACAGGCCCGTGAGTCCCGGCTTGACGACGAGGCGACGACGCGGGTCGGGGTCGTAGCGCTCGACCTCCTCGGGCAGCGCCGGACGCGGTCCCACCAGGGACATCTGCCCGGTGACGACGTTCCACAGCTGCGGGAGCTCGTCGATGGAGTAGCGACGCAGGATCGCACCCAGGGGGGTGATCCGAGGGTCGGTGCGGATCTTGAAGAGCACACCGCCCTCGACCTGGTTGAAGGCGGTGAGCGCGGCCAGGTCCTCGGGCGCCGTCGTCGTCATCGTGCGGTACTTCACCATCGTGAACTCCGCGCCACCTCGGCCGACCCGCCGCTGGCGGAAGAGCCCGGGGCCCGTCGACTCGGCGCGCACGAGCGCCCAGACCAGCACCAGGAGCGGCGAGAGGAGGACCAGGGCCAGGGCGGCGACGAGCCGCTCCACGACCTCCTTGAAGAGACGGCGGAGTCCGCGCGCGGGGGCCGGACGGACCTGCATCACGTTGAGCCCGGCGCCCTGCACGACGGAGATGCGCGCGGGGGAGACGTCGAGCAGACCCGTTCCGACGTACAACGGGACGCCGGCGCTCGAGGCGCCCCACTCGATCCGGCGCAGCGCCGCGGGCGTCAGCTCGGGGCCGGGCAGCAGCAGGAGCGCGTCGGCGCCCGTGCGGACGGCCACGTCGGCGGCCGACGCCACGCCCACCTGCGTCGGCATGGGGCCCAGGGGGTCGCTGGGGCCGGCGGAGACGCACGCAGCGGCCACCTCGTAGCGGCGCGAGGTCGCCAGCTCTGCCATGGCCGAGCGCACGTCCTCGGGGTGACCCGCGAGGACGATCCGCGTCGTCATCTCACCGGGCAGCGGCACCAGGCCGCTGACGAGCGCGGCGAGCGTCAGGCTCGCCACGACCGGGACCATGACGTGGGGGGCGACGGCGGCGCCGAGCACGAGGGTGGCGAGCCAGCTGGCGATGCCGAGCAT